>DASXCC010000209.1:0-8601 GCA_036491415.1 Terriglobales bacterium
CCCGAAAAAGCTTGCGGTTTCCTTGGTGACTTCCTCTTGTTCAATGATCGAACCCGGCGTGACAGCGGGCAGCGGAGCTCGAATTACGCGGCGGTCGCTATAGATGAGGCTTTCGTCTTCCTTGGCAGGAGCGTCGGTGATGGTCGACGGGTCGAGCGTGTGAATGATGCCATCCGGCGTGATGACGCGGGCGCGCAGCGTAGGACGGTCCTGGTGCCAAGGCTCCCAGCTATAGCCGATGTCGGCCCATCCCTCAGCGCCACGTTGCGTGAGCACCTTATATACGACGTACTGGGTATGGACGTTTCTTCCCTGCGCGTCGAAGACGTAGTTTTCTTCTTCGTCAATGACGACGGCATCCACGCCTGCAGGAATGTTGATGGCGGAGACGGAGTCGCTCAGGGTTTTTGCGTCATCGACAAAGCGCGGTACGTTCCAGGGCTGCGCGTTATCTGCGGCAGAAATTGAAACTGGGTTAAGAAAAAGGAAAAGTATGAAACCGAGTGTGGCGAGAAAAAAATTAAGACGCGGCAAACCAGCTCCCTCAAAAGGTGCGTGAGTAAAAGTACCCGTTACAGCGCAGATTCGCAAGAGGCGCAACAGCTTTCCGCTGAGTTGGTTACAGCGCGGTCGCGGGCATTGTCGCAACTAGTCGCAGCGAGAGTGCGACGAAATTATGGCCGCGATGTTGACACTGGCAGACAGGCAAGCGACACTTTTAATTAAAGAGTCAGATGCGACCCGATTGCAACTGGGTTTGCGGCGGGTATTTGTCTTTTTCAATCACCAATAAATAACTCAGGCTGATTTTCGTTTCTGCGTTTGGAAACGGGGAAAAGAGAACAACTTTTTTATTATGAAATTGAAATTCATTTTCAATTTGCTGACGTCTGCAATTTTCTGCGTAATCTTTCTATCCAGTTCTTTATCACAAGCCCAGGAACGCCCATATTTCGTGACATATTCCCACGAAATGGAAGAACCCGGAAACCTGGACATCGAATTGTTTAATGCCGTCGGTACGCCTCGGGGAGGAAATACTTTCCTGGGATCAAACATCGAGTTTGAATATGGAGCCACGGCGTGGTGGACCACCGAGTTCTACCTCGACGGTCAGGCTACTTCCAATGACAGCACCATCTTCACGGGCTTTCGCTGGGAAAACCGCTTTCGTCCATTGCTCCGCGAGCATTGGATCAATCCTGTGATCTATGCCGAGTTTGAAGACACCAGCGCCGACAAAGCTCTGCGTGAAGTTGTGGGCCATGATGGCAGTGATGACTTTTTAGAATCGAACGCCGACGCTCGCACTGACAAAGAACGCGAAATGGAGTTGAAGCTGATTCTGGGCAGCAACTACCACGGCTGGAACATCAGCGAAAACATCATTGCAGAAAAAAACCTCAGCAATGAGCCGTGGGAGTTTGGATACGCTATCGGCGCAAGCCGACCGCTTGCTCTTAAAGCCAGCGCCACCAATTGCACTTTCTGCGCGGAGAAATTTCAGGCCGGCATTGAGATGTACGGCGGCCTGGGCGATCGCTATAGCTTTGGCCTTAACGACACCTCGCACTACATTGGGCCGACCCTCAACTGGCAAGCTCCCAATGGAATGACGTTTTCATTCTCTCCGCAGTTCGGATTGAATGACTTCAGCATTCCCCGGCTGTATCGCTTCGGCATCTCTTACGAAATTGATCAGTTCTTAAGCCGTGTAACTTCCCGTCATGGAGGTGGGCAATGAAGAAATGCTCAATGACGATAAAACTGTTTACGTTCCTCTGTTTGATCACGCTGGCGTTTCCTGTGTTCGCCAGTTCCGATGGAGCGTGGCTGAAAAAAATTCCGGCGAAAGATCATGAAAAAACTAATCCTTTTCATGAGGATGCTGATGCGGTCTCCGCAGGGCATCGCGTTTACAACGATCACTGCTCGCACTGCCACGGAGAAAACCAGCAGGGCAACAAGAAACGGCCTCCGTTGCGAAGCGGACGAATTCAACAGGAAGCCAGCGAAGGCGATCTGCACTGGCTGCTGGTGAACGGCAGCATGGGGCACGGCATGCCTTCGTGGGCGAAGCTGGGCGATCCGCAAATCTGGCAACTTATCAGCTTTTTGAAGTCATTGCACTAAAGCTTCAATTTTCCAGTCTTCATTTTCCAGTCCGTGAAGACCACCGAAGAGGACCTCGGTGGTCTTATATTTTTCTAATCTCACAATTTTCGGCGAACCTGAGTTGCGTTTTGCCCGCCTGCTTGTGGATACTGGAATGAAACCATGAAAATTAATCTTGTATCTTCTGCTCCCGCTGAAGTTGAAACCGAAGCCCTTGTCGCCGTGGTTCTTGATCGCGGCGAAAAAGAGAAAACCGAAGCATACGTCGCCACCGGCGACAAAGCTGTGCAGGCCGTCGCTGCCGATGCCATCGCCAACGGCGAAACAGCTGGCAAAAATCTGGAAAGTACTTTGTTTCACAGTCCTGCAAAATTGAAGGCCAAACGACTCCTCCTGCTCGGCGGCGGCAAAGCCAAGAAGTTTTCTACGGTGGACTTGCGCAAGATTGCTGGCACCGCCGTGCGCTCGTTGAAGTCTAAGAAAGTGCGGAATATTGCTATCGTGTTGCCAGAGAGCAGCGTGAGCGCCGCGGACGCGGCCAAAGCGGTTGTAGAAGGCGCTTTCATCGGCGCGTTCGATTCTGACACATACAAGAGCGACCGCAAAGACCTGAATATCGATTCGCTCACCATCGTTGCGCAGGGAGATCAGGCGGCCATCAAGAAAGCTATCGACGAAGCACAAATCATCGGCGAGTCGCTGAACTTCACTCGATCGCTGGTAAACGAACCGTCCAATCGTATGACGCCGACCATCCTTGCCGATCATGCGAAAAAAATGTCGCAAGAAGTTGGACTGAAATGCGAAATTTTCGGCGCGGACAAGATTAAAGAATTAAAAATGGGGGCATTCTGGGGCGTGGCACAAGGTTCGGATGAGCCTCCTGCGCTGATTGTGATGCGCTACGAACCTGCAGGCGCGCCGGAAAAACCTGTGCTTGGCCTCGTGGGCAAAGGAATTACGTTTGATACCGGCGGAATTTCCATCAAGCCTGCCGACGGCATGGAAAAGATGAAGTACGACATGGCGGGCGGGGCAACCATGATCGGGGTGATGCGGGCTATTGCATTGCTGAAGCCGAAGGTGAAAGTCATCGGAATTGTTTGCGCGTCAGAGAACATGCCCTCAGGTAAAGCGCAGAAGCCGGGCGATATACAGACGGCAATGTCGGGCAAGACGATTGAAATTATCAACACAGATGCCGAAGGGCGCCTGGTGCTAGCCGATGGCCTTTGCTATGCGCGTCAGCTCGGCTGCACACACTTGATTGACGCGGCAACGTTAACCGGAGCAGTTGTTGTTGCGCTCGGATATGCGAACGTTGGTGTATTTGCCAACGATGATTCTTTCTACGACAGCTTCGCCAAAACGCTGGCGAAATCCGGCGAGAACATGTGGCGACTGCCGGTAAATGACGAATATCTCGACATGACACGCTCCAGCATCGCCGACCTCATGAACACCGGCGGACGTTGGGGCGGGGCCAGCACTGCTGCCGCGTTCCTGAAAGAATTCGCAGAAGACACTCCGTGGATCCACCTCGACATCGCAGGCACCGCATGGATGGAAGACCAGAAGGCTTGGATTGCGAAAGGCCCGTCGGGTGTAGCTCTGCGGTCGCTGATTGAATTCGTACGGAGTTTTGGAGATTCTTAATCACCGTTATTTCTAAACCAAATAGAGGCTTGCGGAAACGCAAGCCTCCAATCATCCGAAGCCCCGCTTCTTAAAACGTCATCCATACAGCCCAATTGATCCTCACAGGCATCTGAGCCTCGCTGACACTCGGGTTCAGCATAAGGAGGCCGTTCCAATATGAAGGCTTTATTTTCAGTGGGGCTCTTGGTTTTAATCTTAGGGATTCTTTCGTTCTTTGTTCCGGTGCCGCATTCGGAAAATCATGGAGTCAAAGCTGGGGACGTGCACATCGGCGTACAGACGACACATAGCGAACGGGTACAACCGGTGGTAAGTATTGTGCTGTTGGCTGTTGGTGCGGGATTGATGCTCGCTGGCCGCGGTCAGAATTAGATTTCACGTCTCAGATTTAAAATCAACCACGAAGCACGCGGATGCACAGTCAGGAGAGAGATGAGGTTTATCTGTGCATCCCACGGCTCCGGGGTTTCCAACGTTTGCCATGAATTTCTTCACGGACTTTCGCTCAACTAACTAATGAGATGAAGCAGAATTCAATTTGTTACAAGAACGACGTGTCGCATCGTGAAGTTTTGTCACAAATTGTGAATGCTTATGCGGATACGTGCTTCTGCGCAAATAAAAAATCGGGCCGAGCTGGGGATCCTCTGGATTGCGCAGTTACATGACAGCCGGAGCGCTGACGCCGATCACTTTCAGAGCGCGAATCAATTCGCGGCGGACGACGGCCGTGGTTGCGAGCAGAAAATATTTTTTGACTTCGTCGGGTTCCGTGAGGATAGGGGAACGGTGGTAGAACGTGTTGAAGAGTTGCGCTAACTGGAAGATGTGTTTCGCCAGATACGCAGGTTCTGACGTAACAATGCATTGTCCAATGACGTAGGAAGTTTTCGATGCCGCGAGCCAAAGTTCCCAGACGTCATTCGCGGACGGATCCGCAAGATATTTTGTGAAGTCGACTTCGGCGGCTGAAAATTTGTCGGGATCGAATCCACCTTTGCGGAAAATATTGCTGGCGCGCACGACGGCATACTGCGCGTACGGGCCAGTCTCGCCCTCAAAGCTCAACGCTTCCTTAAAATCGAAGGCGATGACGGAATTCTTGGTGAACTTGAGCATGAAGTAGCGCAGCGCGCCGATGGCAATTTGGGTTGGAATCTTCTTCCGTTCGCCCTCGGGCAACTCTGGATGGCGTGAATCCACTTCATTTTTCGCGGAAGCAATGAGCTTGTCGAGCAGGTCGTCGGCTTTTACGCCGAAACCCCTGCGGCCCGAGACCCCGATCCAGGGGCGAGATTTTTCCTCTTCGGTCAGTTCGTAGCCTAGCTCAGCCGCACAGCGCGGAGTAAGAACAACCATGCCGTAGGAAAAGTGCGTCAGGCGACTGGCGGATTCGCCGTGTCCCAGTTCACGCAGCGCTTCAATCACTGTGTTCTGCGCTTCGGCTTGGCGCACATCAATGACATTGTAATTTTCTGTGACGTCGCCGAAGCGAGGATGATCGGCTACGCTCTTCTCTGCCGAGATCCAACACTCGTGAGCGTTGGGATAGCGATAGAACTTGCTGTAGCCGAAATCGAGGCCAAGCAACCCGAATTTCCACATGTGATAAGCAATGTCTTTACCTACATAGCCAACGGTGCCGTTGGAACGCACAATAACCTTCTGGTCTTCTTCAGAAACCTCCTCAAATTCAGACAGATCGTCCGGAGCCTCGATACTCCCCGTGCTCCCGGTAGTCGTCGCTTCCGAAGTTTCCGCTCGCCGCATCACCCAGCAGCCTTTGTTCTTACCTTCATCTTCAAAAAAGAGCACGCCGGATTCTTTCAGCTTGGTGAACGCCGCGTCCCAGAAATGCAGGCGCAGAATTTCGCTCTCGCGCGGGAGGAAATCGTATTCGATATCCAGCCGGTCCATGGTTTCCAGATGGCGGCGGAGAACAGCGGTAGATATCAACTCCGCGATTGCCGCGGTTTCGTTTCCGCCATGTTCGATTTCGTGCAAGGTGTTAAGCCGGATTTTTAAATTGGTTTTGTCCTGCTCGTACCATTGCGAAACGCGAGCGTAGAGGTCCCAGCAGTAATAATCGAAGCGCGGAGCAGCGGCTAGCTTTTCGATTTCCGCCCGCGATTTTTTTTCGATATACAAAAATCCAACGACAACATCGGCCACCTGCACGCCAGTGTTGTCGATGTAGTTTTGGACATCCACTTCGCGGCCTGCGCTTTTCAATAGACGCACGAATGTGTCGCCCAGGATGGCATTGCGCAGATGTCCGATATGCGCAGCCTTGTTGGGATTGATGCTGGTGTGCTCGACGAGCACTTTGCCGGGAACAGCTTCGGTATTAATCTTACGATCGCTGGCTAAAGCCTGTGCTACAAAAGCCCGATCCACACGGGCATTGATGTAGCCCGCACCTGCGACCTCGAACTTCTCAAATCCTTCCAGCGCACCCAGGCCTGCGACCACTTCTTCGGCGATCTTCTTTGGGGCCTTGCGCAGCTTTTTGGCAAGCTCGAAAGCCAGCGGAAGAGCATACTCGCCGAACTCCACTTTCGGAGGCTGCTCAATCACGATCCGTGGCAGTTCGATGGAGTAAGTTTGCTGCAAAAATTCGCGGATTTTCTGGGTAAGGCGGTGTTCGAGATAGCGATACAAGAGTCCCTCTAAACTATTGAATCTAAAATGCTGAAGAAAAAAGTGATTGTAACAGAGCACGCCGGGCCAGGTTTGACGCAACTGGAACGCTTCCCTATGATGAAAATCTCAATAAGACGAAAATCGAAATGCGACGAAAACCTAAATCATGAGTAAGACGTTCTACATTACGACTCCTATTTATTATGTGAACGCGCGGCCCCACATCGGCCACGCCTACACCACTATTGCCTGTGACACCATTGCGCGGCGCAAGCGCATGCTGGGTTATGACACCTATTTTCTAACCGGGACCGACGAGCACGGACAGAAAATTGAGCGCGCGGCGCAGGCGGCGGGCACGGCCCCGCAAAAGTTCGCGGATGAAGTCTCGGCGCAGTTTCGCGAATTGTGGCAGCGGATGGGCATCACCAATGACGACTACATCCGCACGACCGAAGACCGCCATAAAAAAGGCGTGGAGGAGTTGTTTCGGCGTATCCGCGACAAGGGATACATCTATAAAGGAACCTACACCGGGCAGTATTGCGTTTCCGAAGAGCTTTATGTGGATGGCCTGAAGCCAGGCGATCCTTGCCCGACCTGCGGCCGAATCACCGAAACCGTACAGGAGGAAAATTACTTCTTTAAGCTTTCTGCGTTTCAGGACAAGTTGTTGGAGTTGTACTCCTCGCAGCCGGAGTTCATTCGCCCGGAGACGCGACGCAATGAAGTAATTTCGTTTGTGAAATCGGGACTTCGCGATCTTTCCGTGAGCCGTTCAACATTCCAGTGGGGCATTCCGGTTCCGGATGATCCCAAGCACGTGATCTACGTGTGGCTGGATGCGCTTTCCAACTACATCACCGCGCTCGGCTATGGCTCTGAAGATACCTCGAAGTACAAAAAATATTGGCCGGCCGAAGTGCAGATGATCGGCAAAGAAATCGTGCGCTTCCATTGCGTCTATTGGCCGGCGTTTCTGATGGCTGCGGAAATTCCTTTGCCGAAGGCGATCGTCGCTCACGGCTGGCTGCTGTTTGAAGAGAACAAGATGTCGAAGTCGCGCGGAAATATTGTTCGCGCGGAGACGATTCTTGATGTGCTCGGCAACGACGCTCTGCGTTACTTCCTGCTGCGGGAAATTGTCTTCGGGCAGGATGGATCGTTTTCTTTCGATGCACTAGTCCAGCGCTATAACGCGGACCTTGCGAATGGATTGGGGAATCTCGCGAGCCGCACTCTTACGATGATTAACCGATACTTCAAGGGCGAAGTGCCGTATCCATCGCAAAAGGCAGCGCGGAAGGCTGGCGATGATGTCATCGCAGAGCAAGCCGAAAAAGCCATCAAGGAATGCCAGACGCTTTTCGAGCAGTATCAGTTTTCGCGCGGACTGGAAGCCGCCTGGGCGCTTGTGGGAGCCGTCGATAAATACATTGTTGAAAATGAACCGTGGGCGCTGGGCGAAAAGCAGGATGAGGAGAGCCGCTCACGGTTGGCCACGGTGCTTTATACGTCTGCCGAAGCCTTGCGGATTGTGACGGCGCTCGCGCATCCAGTAATTCCGGAGGCCACAGCGAAAATCTGGTCGCAGTTGGGACTGGAAGGCATTGCGAAATTCGATCTTTCCACTTTGAAGTGGGGACAATTGCAATTGGGCAGCAAACTTGGCAAGGTCGAGCCGGTATTTCCGCGTGCCGATAAGAAAGCGATTGAAAGGATGCAAGAGATAGAAGACCAGCAACGCGGAGGAGCGGTCGCCGACGCGCAAGCAGTTCCGATTGAGAAAAGCGCAGCACCTGCAATCCCGTCGCCAACGTCAGCACCAGAGGCGGCAAAACCTGCAGCAGTCGCCGCCGATGGCAGGATCACGATTGATGATTTCGCGAAAGTAGATTTGCGTGTGGCGCAGGTGAAAGTTGCCGAGCGCGTAAAAGGCGCTGATAAATTGTTGCGGTTGGAAGTGGACTTGGGCTACGAAACGCGGCAGATTTTAGCGGGCATTGCCGAGGCTTACGCTCCGGAAACGTTAGTGGGGCGGAAAGTTGTGATTGTGGCCAACCTCGCTCCGCGAAAACTGCGCGGACTTGAATCGAACGGGATGATCGTGGCCGCTTCGCTCGAAGGCGGAAAGCCGGTGCTGGCGAGTTTTCTGGAAGAAGTACCGCTGGGGGCAAGGCTGAA
>DASXCC010000210.1:0-10005 GCA_036491415.1 Terriglobales bacterium
CTGACGTTCGATGCAGAGTAAATACGGATTGCGTTTATACCTTTGGCGCATGCTGGATTCTGCGCTGAAGCGGCGATGTGGACGGGCGAATCATCCGCGTTTCCAGATGGCAAATAAACGGTGACGCCGGCCGTAGAGTTGATTTTGATTACTACATTGGATTTAGCAACGCCGCCGCAATTATCCCAAGCCTGGACGACTGTGTTGTAGGTTCCTGCCTGTAGCGGAATAAAAGTTTCGAGATGGGCACCGCTGGTGGTAAAAGCCAAAACTCCGGGAGCTGTGTAGACGCCCACTGCGGAAATACCTTTGCTGCATTCAGAGCTGACGGCATAGGCTTCGTAGAAGACCGGCGATCCGGCAGACGATCCAACCTTCGGAGAAATGACGGTGACCACAGGGGCGGCAAAAGCGGCAAGAGAAAAAAGAACAAGAAGTGCTGGATAAAAGAAAAGGCAAGCGAAGACGAAGCGTCCACGTTTATGTGTGTCCATACAACAATTGAATCCTCCCCAGAATGAAAACCGAGCAAGTAAAGCAGGGTAATGATGAAGCGGAGCGGCGAGAAGCACAATCAGGGAAAATGGGAAGGTTTAGTAAAAAAATCAGGCAGTTACTTAGATGCCGCGTGGGACAAGGGTTTCGAGCGCTGGTTCGAACGCAAAGGGATTTTGAAAAACAATTTCTGAAAATAGAACGGCCCGCAAGTTTGTGCCTGCGGGCCATCCGGTGCTGTTTGGGATTGACCAAGAGGTGGTCACTCTAAAAGTGTGGCCACTTCGGCGAACTCCGGGGTCTTGCAATCGAAGCTCCGGCGCGACCTGTACGCCAGATCCAATCCTGAATCACCGGTCGAGTTGCGAAGGTTCTTAGAGCGACCGCCCTAAGTCTCAGCCACCTCACCTGGTCTTTGGATCCCACAACAATTACTACAATCAGAACTCGTCATCAGACCACCTCCTCTCCGGTGTTAAACGCAGAATAGTACACATGGTTGTGAAAATTCAAGTGGAGGATTGGAGATGAGAAAGAAATTTTTAAGGCAGGAATGCTTTCGGTAATAGAGCGCTTTCATTGCCAGTAACGTTTTTGAGTATGACGGCACTATTCAGCAGGACACTTAATGCTTACACCTTAAAGATGTAGTTTTTGGATTCGACGATTTCTTGATCGTGAGACGGGATCGAATCATTTCTATTGTGCTTGACTTTGTTTGTGACCCTGTTATCGTTTGCGGTCAATCATCAAATTTTTAATCGGGAAAGCGCTGTGAGGGGCAGCGCGGGAAGGTCAAGATGGCTGCTCCACCTGCCAAAAGTTTTTCTGAAATATTCGGGGAAGAAAAAATAGAGATCAACGCTTCGCGAGGTTTGCGCGGGCAATCTTCCCTGGAACAAAATCCTGATCTGGCCGCACTGACATTTTCCGGCGGCGGCATTCGCAGCGCTATTTTTAATTTAGGAATTTTGCAGGGATTGGCGAAGAACGGATTGCTGCGTCAATTCGATTATCTATCGACGGTTTCCGGTGGCGGCTACATCAGCGCGTGGCTGGTGGGATGGATGCGACGCGCGGGATCAAAACAGGTGGAGCAGCGGCTGAAGGAGAATTCGCAGCCGCCTCCGCTGGCGGAAGCGGGAAGATATCTCGAACCCGACCAGGTGAGATTTTTGCGGCGGTATGCGACGTATTTGGCGCCGCGTTCCGGCATGCTGAGCGCGGACACCTGGACGATGGTCGCGATTTACCTGCGCAACCTGATCCTGAACCTCACGTTGCTAGTGATCTTTGGCGCGGGCGTGCTCTTGATTCCGGACCTTGTTTTGTGGCGCACACGTTCTTTTTCAGGGGCGGGGTACGGCCTTTGGATCAGCTTGTTTATTTGTCTATTTATTTCTGCCATCACGATCGGCATTGGGTTGGGAGGTTTGTCCAATGACAGCCCAGCGAGGCGCGGGTGGCGACGCATCGTTCTCTTTCACGAGGGAATTTTTGCGGCGGTCCCTCTTTTTGCGGCGGCGTTAACGGGAACATTTCTGCTGCGCGAGTCGATTATGTCGTCCTGGAGACAGGCCGGACAGATGTCGGCTGTTGTGTGGATTCACAACGGAGCGGTCCTTTATACGGTGGGTTGGGTCCTGGCGCTTGGGATCCGTTATCTCAATCAGAAAGGAAACTACCCGAAGCCGGTCGCCGGAGGATTTGGGGGATGGTTGATCGCGATTGGCGCGACGATTATCGCGGGCATGCTGCAAGGTTACCTGGTGTATGGCGTAGCGCGACTGTTCATATACCTCTTTCAGCAAGGAATTGGCAGCGGCGATTTGCAGTGGATCAAAGTGGTGCCGCTGGTATTCGGGCCTCCGCTACTGGTGGGAAGTTTATTGCTGGCAGCGGTGTTCCACATGGGGCTGGCCGGGCGGGCCGCGCCGGACGCATTGCGGGAATGGGCAGCGAGGGCGGCAGCGATCCTATCGTTGCTGACAGTGGGATGGATTGCGTTGTTCGGCGTGAGCCTTTACGGGCCGCTGATTGTGAAATGGCTGATTGCCAGCGATTGGGCGTCGACACAGTGGGGGAACATTTTCAAATGGCTGATTGGTAGCGGATGGGCGGCAATTTCCGCGGGGGGTGTTCTTGCTGGAAAGAGCGCAAGCACCGGCGGCAATGGCGGAAAGATGCGCTGGCTTACAAAAATTGCGCCTCCGGTTTTTATTTTAGGCTTCGTACTATTGCTTTCTTACGGCGTGGATGTAACGTTGCCGCGGCTTCCGGGCAGACAAGACAGCAATAACGTTTCTGCGCAGCAACAGAGCAATCCGAGTGTTGCTCAGAAAAATACGAATGACGCCCCAAATCCGACGATGGAGACAACGGCGGCTACTTCATCTTTAACTGGATCTTCATCTTTATCTTTATCCCAGGGAAGAACTCCGCGGGACATGCATTACTTTGCGGAGCGGCATTGGAGCCGTGTGCAGAAATATGAGGATCGGAGGTTGCTGGGCTATTTCCTGGTGTGCGTGCTGCTGGTGGCCCTGCTGGAATGGCGTGTGGATGTGAATGAGTTTTCAATGCATCTGTTTTATCGGAATCGTCTCACGCGGACTTTTCTAGGCGCGTCGCAGACGAAGCGCATTTCTGATCCGTTTACAGGGTTCTCAGAAGATGACGACATCGCGCTGTATGACTTACGAACGGGCTGCAAACAGTTGAGAGAGCCCATGGATCTTCCGGAACAGATTGGAGCGGAGGGTGCAGATCCGAATCCAGAAAGCTGGTCCGTCGGGTATGACGGTCCTTATCCGTTGTATTGCACGGCGTTGAATGAGGTTCAAGGAAAAGAGCTGGCGTGGCGGACACGGAAAGCAACCTCGTTTGTTTATTCGCCGTTGAATTGCGGGTATGACTATTTTGTAATGCCCAACCGAGAGAAGCCGGGAAGATATGCGCCTTCAGCGTATCGGACGACGCAAGACTATAGCCAGACCGGTGGGCCGATGATGGGAACGGCAATTGCAATTTCCGGAGCAGCGGCAAGCCCGAACATGGGATACCACAGTTCGCCGGCGATAGGGTTTCTAATGGCGTTGTTTAATGTGAGGCTGGGATGGTGGGCGGGAAACCCGCGACATCCTTACACGTGGCAACGTTATGGGCCATGGTGGGGATTGCTGTACCTGCTGCGCGAGCTATTTCCCGATACGAGCGATCAGATGGCTTATGTGTATCTTTCGGACGGCGGACACTTTGAAAATCTTGGCGTGTATGAATTGCTGCGGAGGCAGACGCAATACATCATTTGCTGCGATGCGGACTGCGACCTGAGCAGCACATTCGACAATCTGGGAAATCTGGTAGAGAAATGCCGCAGCGATTTCGGGGTAAATATCCATATCGATGTGGCCAAGCTGAAGCGCGATGAAAACCGGATCAGCAAGGCGCATTATGCAATCGGGACGATTTATTACCGGAACAATACTCAAGGGAAACTGTTGTACATTAAGCCGACGTTGACGGGAAGCGAGCCGGAAGACGTACAGGCATATGCGGCGAAAAACGGAGCGTTTCCGCATGATTCTACCTCGAACCAGTTTTTTGATGAATCGCAGTTCGAAAGTTACCGGTCGCTGGGAGAACACATTTTGTTTCAGATGATCCGGGAGGCGACGATTCCCGCCACGAAAGGTGGAGCGGCAGTCGCGCCGGCTACGATCAGCGATTTATTCAAAAATCTAATTCAGGTGCAGACCGATGCTGCGAATGATTGGATGGAAGTGGGCGCGCCGTTGCACGAAAATATGAAAGTGAGTGTGAAGAAAATGTGATGGAGTCCGCGCGAAATGGGCGGCCTTTTTCTCGATCACATTTTTGAATTTGATTGATCTGCGACTATAGATTTCTTCCGGTCATGTCCCTTTGCAATCTGGGAATATCTGACCTTCGTTTCTACACTGAAGGCTCCCCAGAACTTGCAACCCCACCTAAGTAATTGATTTTTATAGCTATTTTTCTTTTTTCCATTGAAATGCCTGGGGTTGTGGCAGGCCGATATGGGCGAGAACCCGATACGCGAATTCCTGGGCGATGGCATCCAAGGTCGCGGGCTGGTAATAGAAGGCCGGAATTAAGGGAAAGATGGTAGCTCCAGCATCGGCGGCGCGGTACATGTTGCGGATGTGGATTTTATTGAGCGGAGTTTCGCGGGCGCAGAGCAGAAGCGGGCGTTTTTCCTTGAGGCAAACGTCAGCCGCGCGCTCGATGAGCTGGGAGGCGATTCCGTTGGCAATGCGGGCGAGCGATCCCATGCTGCAAGGAATGACGACCATGGCATCGGCCGGATAAGAGCCGCTGGCAATATTGGCAGCGATATCGGCATTGTTTTGCTGCTGAATTTTTTGGGAAGAGGTACCGATGATTTGAGTGACGAGATTGTTTCGTCCGCTGAGTCCGAGCTCTTCCGCCATAACGCGCAGGCCGCTGTCGGAGGCGATGAAGTTGACGGTTTGAATGCGAGCGTCGGCTTCGGCGGCCAGAAGAAAGTGCTTGAGAAACAGCGAACCGCTGGCCCCGGTTGTGGCGACGGTCAGATTGCTGGGTGAAGAAGTTGGCAAAAGGCTCCTCGAATCTCTGAAAACTGAATCTCCGAAGAATGGAGCATAGGGACGCAGGGGAGAAGAAGTCAAGACGGCGAGTGAGCAGCCGCAGGTAAATTATGGCGACCACGTCGAATTTACGGATCCGCCGCACCGAGGCGCAGATGCATGCGCTGATCGGGGTAGAACGTGAGATACGCGCGAATGATCCGAATGGCCGCAGGAAATATCTGAAAGATTTCAGCAACGCCTTCCGCAACTACAAGTCAGTCCTCGACGAAGAACAATTGATACAGTCGGTAAAGCACGCCGATACGGTGCTCATCGGTGATTATCATGCCCTGCCTGCCGCACAGCGTTTTGCGGCTTCCCTACTCGAACAAAGAGTGCAACCGGGAGACCGTCCGGTAGTGCTGGGCGTGGAGACGATTTTCGCGCGTGACCAGCACATTGTGGATGAATGGTGGCGGCGCGAGATTAGCGAAGAAGAATTCCGCGAACGCATCCGCTTCGACCTGGACTGGGGATACGATTGGGCCCCGTTTTATGAATTGATGCTCACGGCGCGGGAGCAAGCGGAAGCGATTTATGGACTGGATTGCATGCCGCGCGAGGACTTGCGAAAGATTGGCGCGCGTGATCGCCATGCTGCGCACAAGATCGCGGAGATTCGGCAGAAGCATCCGAATGTCGTGATTGTCGTGCTGTTTGGCGAATCCCATTTAGCGCCCGCGCACCTTCCCGGACAACTGCGCGAACAATTGCCAAACGAGCGAGTTCTTACCGTTCTGCAAAATGTGGATGCTTTGTACTGGCGCGCGGCGGGAGAACAGCGCGAACAGGTACAGGCTGTCGGCGTCTCTGAGGATGTGATCTGCGTTTTTAATTCCACGCCACTGGAAAAATACGAAAATTACCGCTTGCATTTGAGCCGGTGGTGCCGCGAAGCGGGAGAAGGCCCGGACCTTTGCCCGACGATCTACAACCTGATTGATAGTCTGGCGCAGTTCCTGGAGATCAATCGTTACTCCTCGCATAACACTACGCAGCCGAAGTTTCTGATGGACCTGTTGCCGGAAGTTTATGGGCCTTCGTCGAAGATGTCTTTTCACCGGTTACTGACGCGAGGCGGCTTTGACGATGCGCAAATCGCGGAGATTGCCCGTCATGTGGATGAACGAGGATGTATCTATCTTCCGCACGCGAATGTGATTTACGTGCAGGATTTCCAAATGGGCTATGCGGCGGAAGAGGCGGCGCGATTTCTGCATCATGCCTGTCGCGGATTACCTGAACGCAGAAAGCACGCTTCCGCGGCCATTGAAAATGCAGGCCAGTTCTACAAGGCGGTTGCGGAGAGTGCGTTAGGGTATTTTGGATCGCGGGTGTTGTATCCAGCACGGATGGTTGCGGCGACTGAAGACAACCGCGAATATCGGTTAGCGGACATTCTTCGGGATTTGCAATCTGGATCCGCGGATGTTGAGAAAGCAGGCTACAAGCTGGGGAATGCTTTGTACGATTGCTACATTGGCGGAAAGATTTCCCGGAGCAGCTTGCGGCACATTTTTCTTACACATCTAGATGAGTCGGGAGATGCAAAAGAACTTTGTTTGAAGTTGGCAGGAAAGTTGAAGCGCTGCAAGTTGGGATAATTGTTGGTAGTTTTCATGCGGCGGATTTCTCCGCGAAAAATCAGCGAAAAAATTTAAACAGGTAGAGATCGTTCGACTACTACGCTCAGACAAGAATGATGACAAGAATAGGACTTTAGGCCCGGGTTTTCTTTGCGGCTATGGCTTTTGCGCCGGAAACTTCCCAGGGGCGTTTGGGGCGCTGCGCGTCAGGCTTGTCGCGATCTTTAATACGGTCGTATTGATAAGACTCGCTCACTGTTCCGAGTGATTCGTTGTAAAGACTCGGCAATGCCAAAGCTTCTTTTAACTCTTCCGTGAATTGATGTAAGGCTTTAAGGTGATCGGCGGTGGCTGCGACTTCGGTCTTCGCCGTCTTGAGAACCTGCTGGTATCCCTTATTAATGAGCTTGGAGATTTCGCCGCCGATCACGTAACCGGGATAAGCGAAGATCTTGACGCCCTCGTCTCCATCTTTTTGAATGGCTGCGGAGCAGTTGTACTTCCGCAAGAACACGCGGCCGTGTGTGCCGGGCGCCTCGGTCAGATCAAATCCGTGGTCGCGCAACCAGCTTAATGCGTCTTCGTAATTCCGCTGCTCAACTTTAGTGGCCATTCTCGTTCGGGTCCCTTCGCTCTTCTTATTTCTTAGATGCCCGTTTTGTTAAAAGATGTCCGCAAACTTTTCGGACGCACCCAGTCTCTTATAATCTAGCAACAAGCGGTTCGGAAGTATCGAACTCTTTTTTATACGTTACGATAGTACTGACCATTAACCTACATTATGCAGCCTGTTTCATACAAAACTCAGGAAACGCCTGAGCTTAGCGAGAGTTCGAGTGCTACGCCTCAAGCGAATCGCGCGGGCGGGATAAGCCGCAGCATCGATCTTATTGGCAACACGCCACTGTTGCGACTGGAGCGGGTTGCTAAAGATTTTCCAGAAATCGAATTGCTCGGCAAAGCCGAATGGTTTAACCCGGGCTGTTCTATCAAAGATCGCGCCGCTTCGAATATTGTGGCAACGGGCCGCCGATCGGGAAAATTTAGCGCCGGACAAACTCTGCTGGATGCAACCAGCGGCAACACCGGTATTGCTTATGCCATGATCGGTGCCGCGGAAGGATTTCCAGTGACTTTATGCGTTCCGGAAAATGTTTCCGTAGAACGGAAACGCATTCTTCATGCGTACGGCGCGAACATTATTTACACCGACCCGGCGGACGGCTCCGATGGCGCGATCCGCAAAGCGCGGGAGCTGGCCAGCAAAGAACCTGCTCTTTATTACTATGCCGACCAATATTCAAACGACGCCAACTGGCAAGCACATTACCATGGCACAGCCAATGAAATCTGGCAACAGACGAAGGGACGCATCACGCACTTTGTGGCGATGATGGGCACCAGCGGAACATTTATTGGAACGACGCGGCGGCTTAAGGAGTTGAATCCGAATATCAGGTGCATTTCACTGCAGCCAGACTCTCCATTCCACGGGATTGAAGGGGCAAAACATATGGCGAGCGCCATTGTGCCGAAGATTTACGATGTCAAACTGGCGGATGAAGATATCGGCATTGCCACGGAAGATGCATATGCCGTGGCCAAGCAACTAGCCCGCAAAGAGGGATTGCTGGTGGGGGTTTCCGCCGGAGCCGCAGTGGCCGGCTGCCTGCAGGTTGCGAAAAAGTTGAACTCCGGAGAGAAAGCAGTGTTTGTGACGATTCTTCCGGACTCCGGAGACAAATATTTAAGTGAAAGGTTCTGGGAAGAAGAGTAGATGAATGCAGAAGTTAGAAAGAAGAATGCAGAAGTGAAATCGTTCTGTTTTTGAATTTTGCCTTTTTGATTCTCTATTCTTCATTCTGACTTCTGCATTCTGCATTTCATAACCTCATGTTAAAAATTGGCAAATCTTTGTACGAGGCAATTCGCAAGCACGGAGAAGAGACATATCCGAACGAGTGCTGTGGAGTGCTTCTTGGCCAGATGGATGATGACGGCCGCACTGTTACTTCGACTGAGCGGGCGGGAAATACGCGGACCGATTCGGCGCACAATCGCTATCACATTGATCCCAAGGACCTGATTCGCATACAGCGGGTAGGACGGGAACGAGGAGAAGATATTATTGGTTTTTACCATTCGCATCCGGACCATCCGGCACGATGGTCGCAGACGGATTTTGCTGAGGCACACTGGTACGGATGCTCGTATGTAATAACCAGTGTGGAAAAGGGCACAGCAGTATTAACCAATTCCTTCGAGCTTACGGGCAACGATGAAAACGATAAGCGATTAGTGGATGAAATGGTACATGTGACTTAAGTTACTTTTCTGGGGGATGGAATTGGGCGACCATAAACAATGGGAGCAGATTATGCAAATTCCACTGTCATGGCGTTTTAAAAGTGAATGGCCTCTAGCCTTTAAGATTGTTTCTGGTGCGATCATCTTAAATTTTCTAGTGGAATTTATCCTGATCACAGGATTGTCGTTTTTTGCTCACGCATTTCCCAACGGCCCTGATCAATTCATGATTATCCGCGGCAAGACCATGTACTTTGTGCGTCCATGGCTGGGGAAGTATTTGACCACAGGAGCATGGTTCCAATTTGTTTTGCTGGGATTGCTTGTGGTAGTGGTTCTTCTGAATCGCTCACAGATTGAAAGCGACTAACCTTTAAATTCTTACCGATTGATCACTGGGCAGCGGGCCCAATGTTCTGCGCCTACTTTGACAAGATCGGGCAGGGTACAGCTGCATTCTGAAATTCGAAAATCACAACGGGGTTCGAAGTGGCAGCCTGTAGGAAGGGCATGCAGCGGCGGAACTGTGCCTTCGATTGTTCTGAGTGGCTGTGACCGGCTGGTGTGCAACGTGGGAACGGCCTGCAAAAGTCCGCGCGTGTAGGGATGCGCAGGATTCTGGAAAATGTCCTTTTTGTTTCCGACCTCGACAAGATTTCCCGTGTACATGACAGCGACACGATCGGCGATTTGCGAGATCACAGCCAGATCGTGCGAGATGAAGAGCATGGTGAGGCCGAATTTCGTGCGAAGTTCTCCGAGCAAATCAAGAATTTGTTGTTGAACGGTGACATCGAGCGCGGTGGTGGGCTCGTCGGCTATCAAAAGTTTTGGACGGTTCACGATCGCCATGGCGATCATGATGCGCTGACGCATGCCTCCGGAAAGCTGATGCGGATAGTCGCTGGCGCGGCGGGCAGCATCAGGAATGGCGGTGTCATTCATGGCAGCGACAGCTCGGTCCC
>DASXCC010000211.1:0-1820 GCA_036491415.1 Terriglobales bacterium
AGATAAACATGCTTCCCAACAATTGGCATCGTCTGTGGTTGGGATTGCTGTTGATTGGAACCTGCGTCGTCCTGATTTCGCGCCGCAATCTTTGGCCATTTCTTCTTTTTTGGGTGCCGCTTCCCTTTTACATGCTTTCGATTGCCTACAGCGGGGTTCCCATCTTTCTTCCGCTGTGGTGGCCGCACTCTATTTACAACGCGCGCTACGGATTGCAACTGCTTCCGGCCTTCGCTGTATTCATTCCGCTCACCGGATATTTTCTCGCGCAGCTTTCCAGCAATATCAAGGTGGAGAGCGCTATCGCGGCTTCGATTCTCATCGTTATTGCAGCCAGCTATGCTTGGGTCTGGCATGAGCGGCCTATTTTGTTTCAGGAAGCCTGGGTCAATTCTCGGTCCAAGAACGAGATTGAAGATCAACTGGCGTCGATTGTGAAACGTCTGCCAGCCAATGCAAATTACCTGATGTATCTGGGTGGGCATGTGGGCGCGTTCGAGCACGCAGGTATTCCGCTCAAGCAAGTCATCAACGAGGGCAACCATCGTCCATGGGAAAAGCCGCGCGATCCGGAAGGTATTTGGGAAAAGGCGCTGGCAAATCCTGAGCAATACGTGCAATATGTCATCGCATTCAAGGGTGACGACGTGGATGAGCAGGTAAACAAAAAATCGCTGACTACGTTTTTGATTCTGCGCGTCACCGGACAAGACCCGGTCACGATCTATCGCGTCGAGAATGTAGCACACTAACCTTTGTTCGTTGTAGAGTGAGCAGTGATAAAATCCTGCTCACGATTTTCATGAGCTTGCCAAATCAAATTCACGATGTGTTTCTTGCCGAAATCTCCAGCGCCGGCACGTCATTTGCGCGGCTTGTACTGGCTGCGATTCTTGGTGGATTGATCGGTTTGGAGCGTGAAATCAAGCATCGCCCGGCAGGTCTGCGCACCAACATCTTCATTTGTCTTGGCGCTGCGATGTTTACGCTGCTTTCGGATCAACTTGCCCTGCTCCACATTGGCGACCACACGCGAATTGCGGCACAAATTATTCCCGGGATAGGCTTCATCGGAGCGGGTTCCATCCTTCACAGTCGCGGAGACCTCATCAGCGGTATCACTTCTGCGGCAACTCTTTTTGTAGTCGCTTCCATCGGAATGGCCGTTGGTGGCGGATTGTACCTTACAGCCATCTTCGCTACGTGCCTCATCCTGATTTGTCTTTTTCTTCTAGGAAACGCCGAGCTTCGTTACAGCATTAAACTTTATTTTTATACCTATGAAGTAACCGGCAAGGCCGCCGAAGAAATTACCTACGAAGTAAATCGCATCCTGGAGAAAGTTCACGCCACCATGCAAGCTGTACAAATCGCTCCTACCAACAATTACGTTCGCGTGCAGTTCGACGTCGAGGGCACACGAAAAGAGCAGGACATAGTTCTGCACGGGCTCCGGCAGTCCTCCATTCTCACCGGCGCAATTGCGCTCGGCCCGGTACAGTCCGAATGACTTCGGGATTGCGCATTCCATTCACAAAAGCCAGCGCCTGCGGAAATGACTTCCTGATCATCGATGGCGCGTCTGCTCCACCCGACATGGCTGATTTCACACGCCGCATTTGCGATCGCCATAACGGAGTAGGGGCCGATGGTGTGGAGTGGTTGTTTCCAGCCAGCGGAGCAGGTGTCGACATCCATGCCCGTCTGCTGAATGCCGACGGCTCGGAGGCGGAAATTTCCGGCAACGGTACGCGCTGCGTTGCTGCGTATCTTTGCGCGGAGAAATTGCTCGAAAAGATTGTGATCAAGACGGGCGCTGG
>DASXCC010000212.1:0-5235 GCA_036491415.1 Terriglobales bacterium
AGAATGCAACGGATTAAGTCTTCCAATCGTTGCGGTGAATCTTCGGAGAAATCACGCCCCCATCGCCCGAGGTTGATTCCGGAAATGACCACTTCGCGGTAGCCCGCACTGATCAGCGAATTAATTTCCTGAAGTATTCGACTTTTCTGCAGCGACCGGCTATTTCCACGGACCGAAGGAATGATGCAGAAGGAGCAGCGATTGCCACACCCATCCTGCACTTTCAGGTTCGGCCGCGTGCGTTCATTCGCCGCTTCGAAGACTGGAGCAGCCAGAAGTTCGGTATGGGCAAAAATGTCAGAGACGAAAATCTGGTTCTCAGTTGCCGGTTGCCGGTTGTCAGAGAGAGTCGCCAACGGAACAAATTTCGATGCCGCGCCCGGAACTTCTGAAAAACGGATTTCCCGCTCCGCCTGCGATGGCAGATTATGCGATGGCAGATTATGCAATGGCAAATCTTCGGGCGATAAATCGCTTTTCAGGGACAAATCTTTTGTAGCGGAATGCAATTCAAAACCGGCAAGAGCTAACTGCGCCAATTCGTGCTTGTTGGAATTTCCAATCACCTTCGCCACACCGGGCAACGCGGCAATTTCTTCTGGTGCGCGTTGCGCATAACATCCGGTCACAACAATCTTCGCCTGGGGATTCTTTCTATGAATCCTGCGAATGGCCGCCCGCGCATCCTGATCAGCCGCAGCGGTCACGGTGCAGGTATTCAGGACCACAAATTCAGCTTCCATGGGAGTTCCGGCTCGGATCAGCCCGCGATCCTTAAATTGGCGCTCGATCGCGGCGCCATCGGCCTGCGTCGCGCGGCAGCCAAAGTTTTCCACGTAGAAGCTGAAGGTGTCCTTCATCGATTCCATAATCGATTCCATACTAATAGGAAGGCATGATTCTTTGCATCTCACTCGAAAATCTATCGATCCGTTGCTATTGGCCCGGCTTCGATCACCGGCTCACGATTCCACTTACGGCCTGAAAGTAAATTCACGGGTGACCTTCGTAACCAAAAAATTGCCTTCGTTCGTTGCTGCTGGTTACCCTCCAACCTAGAATCAAAATTCGGGCAACTCTGCCCATTCTTTCCCATGGTTGAGGCAAAACGCATCGATCGAGCCGAGGTTGCAAAGCATCTGGAGCGTGCAGAAAAACTTCTGCAAAAAGGCAAACCTGCCGAAGCTCTCGATGAATATTTGCAAGCACTTACGGGCGATCCGGAGAACGATACCGTGCGCCAGATGGCGGCCGACTTATGTCTATCGCTACAGCGCACTCCGGAAGCTGTAAAGCTGCTCGGTGAGCTCTTCGAGCACCAAATGGCCGCAGGCGATGCTACTCATGCCAGCATCACTTACAAAAAGCTCGCGCGATTCGTGAATCCCACATGGGAGCAGAAAGTCCGCTTTGGTGAGCTGCTGGAAAATTCCAATCGCAAGCTTGCGCTGGAAACTTACGAGAATGCTCTGGAAGAATTGGTCCGGCAAAATCGCAAGCCAGACGCGCTGAGCGTACTCCGCAAAATTACAGATTTAGATACCAGCGAGCGCAACCTCGTTCGACTGGGAGAACTCTGCTCCGAAGTTGGAGAAAATCAGGCCGCCGCCGCTGCGTTCAAAAAAGTTGCTGAGTTGGCAAAGCTCTCTGGCGGGAATGCGGCCCCATGGATCGAACGAGCTTACACGGAAGACTCCAGCGATCTTGGAATCGCGCTCGAATACGGAAGAAGCTTGCTCGAACAAGGGCAAGTGGGCGCAGTGATTTTTGTTTTAGAAGCACATGTTCAAGCGGGCGATGCCACGCCTGAAGTGAAAGATGTCTATGCAAAGGCCCTGCTCTCGGCTAACCGGCTGATGGATGCAGAGCCTTTGCTATGGCAACTCTTCGAACAAAATCCTTCGCGGGTAAATGACATTTCTGAACTGATTAGTTTGTTTCTTGACAGCGATCAGGAGACACAGGCGGTTGCGCTGGCGCGCAAGCTGGAACAATTCCAGCGGCGTCGCGGTGAACGGCGCAGCTTCCTGGCCATGATGCAGGACATTTCCAACAAGCATCGCGCAACCCCGGAAATGCTCGAATTCATGAGCGAGTTGTTCAATGCCTCCAACCGTGAAGCCGACTACTGCCAGACTCTGCTGAAGCTTTTCGATTTGCACTTCGAAATGGGGAACTTCGACAAGGCCGGCGAGTGTCTGGACCGCGCCGCTGAAGTCGATCCCTATGAAAGCGGACATCAGAAGAGGCTGGAGTCCTTGCGCGGGAAAATCGGCGAAACCCGTCACAAGGACATCGCTGCGCGATTCTCGAATGCCAGCACCATGCGTGCGGAGCCGATGAAATCCGGCGAGCCCATGCTCGGCGGCGCCGCTCTGCAGGACCTGATTCTGCAGGCGGAAATTCTCGTGCAGTACGGTATGCGTTCCAAGGCCATTGAAAGATTGCAGCGCATTCAGGAATTGTTTCCTGGCGAAGAGGAAAAGAACCAGGACTTGCAGCGGTTGTATTTGTCCGCTGGATTAAATCCGAAAACATCGAGTGCGGCGTCTGCGCCTAAGCCTGCTGCCGTGGCTGCAACGCCTACGGCTTCCGCGAATGAGGCGGCGGACGTTAGCAGTCTGACCCGGGTTTCCGAGATTACCCGCAAACTCTACCGGCAGAATAATGCCGATGCAGTCATGACGGCTGCCGTCAACGAAATCGGCGAAGAGTGGAAAGTCGGCCGCTGCGTTGTGGCCATGCGCAAGCCGGCCCAGTCCGCAACCACGATTAAGGAATTCTGTGCCGATGGCACAAAGCCATGCGAGCCTTCTGCTCTGGCAAAACTCATTGCCATTGCCCATGATGTTGCCATTCAACGCGGCACGCTTACTTTGACAGACGCACTGACGGCGCAGGAAATGCAGTCGGTGCGCGAGATTGCGGCGCAAACTGGCATCGGTTCATTGCTGGCATTGCCGCTGACCGATGGTCAGGATCACGTCGGCGTCCTTTTGCTCACGCACAATACGACTCGAGGCTGGCGTTCAAGCGACATCGTTGTGTTGAAAACTTTGGCCGAGCAGATTGTGATTGCCCTGAACAATGCGGGATTGCGGCGCCTGATGAAGAATCTTTCCGTCACCGATGAAAACTCGGGGCTGTTAAAAAGAGCTTCCTATCTCGACTTGCTCATGTCGGAAACCCAGCGTTCAACCCAACATGCAAAACCGCTGACCGTGATGCTCATGCAGTTTGGCAAGGCGCAAGCGGTCGTCAAGGAACATGGCGAGAAAGCGCTGGAAGCCGTTATGGAACAGATTGGCAAGGCTTTTGCTTCCAGCATTCGGCAAAACGATCTGGCATTTCGCTATGGCGCTGCATCGGTCGCGATGGTGCTTGGAGAAACTTCCGAGAAAGAAGCGCTACAGGCCGCGGAAAAACTCCGCAAGCTGGTCGGTGAAATTCATCTGCCGGAAAAAGACATTGCACTCCCCTTCCATGCCGGGATCGCCGAAGCCGTAGTACGGGCGAATTTCGATGCCGTGGATATTGTCACCGAAGTGATCAACCGCGTCGAAGCCGCACTGGACTCCGCAATCTCCCAAGGCGCCGGTAAAATCGTTGCCCAAGCCGCAGCCATTGCCAGCGCCGCGGTAGCGTAACTCGTTGCGTAATTCTTCGTTAAATCCATTCCTGCAGTAACTTCTCTAGCGGACCATGTTGCCCGTTGTTAAACTAAACATGCCTTTCAGGCTGATCGCACCTATGAACTTCGAAAATATTTCCGTTGAGACAAAAAACTTCATTGCCTATGTCACGGTCAACCGGCCGAAAGTTCTGAACGCGCTGAACGCGGCCACTCTCGAAGAGTTGCGAACCGCGATGCAAAGCATAAAGGTCGATGCGGCTGTACGCGTGGTCATTCTGTCAGGGGCGGGAGAGAAAGCATTTATCGCCGGCGCTGATATCAGCGAAATCGCCAAGCTCAATGGCGAATCCGGCAGAGAGTTCGCCCAGCGCGGCCAGTCTGTTTTTGATTTAATCGAAAATCTCGGTAAGCCTGTGATCGCCTGCATCCATGGATTCGCTCTCGGCGGCGGATGCGAACTGGCCCTCGCTTGCACCATGCGTCTCGCAAGTGAGAATGCGAAGCTTGGGCAGCCAGAGGTGAAGCTCGGAGTAATTCCCGGATATGGCGGCTCGCAACGCCTGCCGCGTCTTGTGGGCAAAGGCATCGCCAACCAGCTTTTGCTTACCGGAGAGATGATCTCTGCACAAGAAGCTTTACGGATAGGACTTGTGAATGAAGTGATCGCCTCGGCGAATCTGGTTCTTCGCGCGGAAGAGATAGCCCAAAAGATCATTGCCAACGCGCCCTTAGCGATTCAGTACACGTTGGAAGCTGTAAACAAGGGCATAGAAATGCCGCTTGGCGAAGGCTTGCAACTGGAAGCAAGACTTTTTGGAGCATCCTGCGCGACCGAAGATAAGCGAGAAGGTACGGCCGCATTTCTGGAAAAACGCAAAGCAGAATTTAAGGGACAATGAACACAAAGAAAAACAACAACACGAATTTGAACGAGCGGCCGCGCTTCCACGGCAAAACTCTGGAAGGTGGCTTGAACGGTACGGGCAAACGTTTCGGCATTGTCGTCGCGCGGTTCAACGCCTTCATCACCGAGCGCCTTTTGCAGAGCGCTTTCGATGGACTCGTGCGCTCAGGCGTGCCGGAAAAGTCGATCAAGATCGTTCGCGTACCCGGCGCGTTTGAAATTCCATCTGCAGCCCGCACGTTGGCAGAAACCCAAAAATACGATGCCATCCTCTGCATCGGATGCCTTCTTCGCGGCGACACCGCGCACTACGACGTCATCGTCAATGAAGTTGCGCGAGGCATTGGGCAATCGGCTCAGGAAACCGGCGTTCCTCATGCTTTCGGAGTTCTTACCTGCGACACACTCGAGCAAGCCATTGATCGGGCGGGTCTGAAAATGGGCAATAAAGGATTCGAAGCGGCGCTGGCTGCCATCGAGATGGCGAATTTAAAGCAAGAGATCAAGGGACATCTCAGCGCCAGTAAACAGAATTCAAGACCGGTCAAACGCAAGAAGTAATTTTGCAGGATGCTGGGTTCTGCCGTACTTGAACCATAAATCGATGGCAATTGCGTCGCCAGGTACTGATCCTTCCTGCGACTTCTCCACTCAGTTTTGCTCAAGCAAAAGCTAGCGTCGATATCCGCCGCCAAAA
>DASXCC010000213.1:0-22109 GCA_036491415.1 Terriglobales bacterium
GGCGGGAATTCCTGTGAGCACAACCCACACGATTACCGGCGCGATTGTTGGCGTGGGCGCGGTGCATCGACTTTCCGCTGTACGTTGGGGAGTGGCGCGAAGGATTGTATGGGCCTGGATTTTGACGATCCCGGCATCTGCCACGGTGGCGGCAGCAGTGTTCTGGATGATTCGAATGTTTAACGCGGCAGCTTAAATTTTCAGAACGCCTTTCGCACGACGATCTCACTGTCTCGAATGAAAAACTGCGCGGAGCACTTCTGCGATCCGCAAATGACCGGCAACAGGCCTGCAATTTGTTTGCGCGTGATCAGGCCGAGAGTTCCACAATTGGGGCAGGAGAGAACAGCCCAGTAGGGATCTTCCTTTTCGCCGATTTGTCCGGCATTTTCCAGCACGAAAATTGTGCCGGGGTGCATCTGCTCCGGAATCCACTCGCTCAGAATATCCAACTCTGCGATCATTGCCCCTCCTGGAGAATCACCTGCTACGCCCGCTTCTTTCGTTGCTGCAAAATCCGATTGCTTGGGTCACTCACGCTGTTTTTTTTACCGCGCATCACGGCGCGCACGCGCCGAACGGTATCGCTCAAGCAAATTGCCAGCATGGGCTGGCGGGAATTTTTCAGAATGTCCACGATCTGCTGCGCTGAAGTCTCTAAATAAAGAGATTTGCCGTCCGTGAGCAGGTGATAGTCGGACGCGCCGCTCACGGTCTCCGCGAGTCTGCGGTTGAATTCTTTTTGCAGGAAGCGGATGACTCTACGCACGCGTTGCAGGGAAAACCCGCGGTGGCGCAATTCGCAAATGACCGCAACTTCGCTGAGGTCCTCAAACGAATATAGGCGCTTGTGGCCTTCGCGCGCGGGAACAACAATGCCGCGCTCATCCCACCATTGCAGCTGACGCGGAGTGATTCCGGTCATGCCTACTACATCGCGAGATGTGAAGCGATCTTGCATTTGCGGCCAGAGTTGTTTTAAACATTCTTCTTGCTAAATGTTAGAAACATTGTAGGCATGAGTTGGTTGATGTCAATGATAGTTTCGGTGGAAAAGGAGGTAACTATAGATATTCAGGCGGGATGGCGGTGGTCATCTTTCGCGTGTGGCGTTGTCATTCTGAGCGAAACAATTTGTCCGCTTGCGGATCAATTGTGCAGTCGAAGAATCCATTTTGCTATCGCAGTATTTCCGATCGTAGGGATGCTTCGAGTCGATGCAATTCGATAAATCGAATTACAACTGCGCTCAGCATGACAATTTTTAAGGGGAAGGAAGTTAAGAAGATATTAAGTAGAAGAAGAAATTATTTTCCGCCGCCGACAAAGTGCACGATCTCAAGTTTGTCGCCGTCGGAGAGTTTTGTTTCCGCCCAGGTTTCGCGGCGGATGATCTCGCGGTTTAATTCCACGGCAATGCGGTCCTGTTTCATGCCGAGTGTTTCAAGAAGAGCAGCGAGCGAGAGACTGCCATCAAAATTCTGCTCTTTCCCGTTGATAATGAGTTTCATGCGCGAAATCGGAAATGTGTAAGCGTGGCCACTTACGCTTCTACTTTTTTCAGCTGGAACTTTCTGGTGGCGGTGCGGCCGGAGTAGCTGGCTTGCACGAGAATCGAAGAATCAGGCAAGGAAGCTTCGTCCATCTCCATCTTCATTTCTGCAGTGCCGGCGGAGTCGGTAAGAACCTGCGCATAAAAAGGCGTTGCATCCGAACGGGCAAAACGTACCGTCAAGCGCGCACCTTCCACGTTATTCCCGGATTCGGTCACTTTCAACTTCATCAGCAAATTCCGGTCATTGTGCACGGAACCGGCATTGATGAGCTGTAGATCGAGCTCTTTAATCTCTGCCAGCGCTTCGGGATCTTTTTTATCGAGGACGGAATCGAGTTTGCCTTCCCGTATGGAGTCAAGCACCATGCGGTGCTGGTCGCGGAGAATCTGTTCCTTCTGCTGATCGGTGAAATCAGAACTTTTCGCTTTGTCTCCATAAGGAGTGGCGCGCTTACCGATGCAGCGGCCGCGCACAAAAACCTGCGTTTGCAGCAAAAGTTCGCTCTCACGGGCTTCGCTTTGCACGTGGTACACCGTGTTTTCGTGTTTTATGTCGGTATTAAAGCCAAAAATCATGCGGATTCCGAGGGCGAAACGAGTTCCCAATCTATTACAAATGTTTAATTCACAAATTCCTGCAAACGACAACTTGACACTATCACAAGTGAAAACTAATCTAGAACGTTTCGTAATGTATTGCGCGAATTATATATAGCTCTCTTATGCCCGACAATTACTTCGCCCGTTACCTGCCTCTTTTGATCCATATGTGCTTGGCTGGACTTGTGGCCGGAGGAATTGTTTTTCTCTCCTGGATCATCGGCTGGCGTCGCCCGACCAAAGCCAAAATGTCTCCGTATGAGTGTGGCATGGCCCCCATTGGTGATGCGCGGGGGCGCTTTTCGGTCAAGTTTTACCTAGTCGCCATGCTCTTTATTCTCTTCGACGTAGAAGCGGTCTTCTTATATCCCTGGGCCGTCATTCTGAAAGAGCTTAAGATGTTCGGCTTCTGGGAGATGCTGGTTTATATCGCCATCGTTCTGGTCGGCTTCTTCTATATATGGAAGAAGGGCGTTCTGGACTGGGGCGAAACCTCCATGAACAAAGGTGGATTCTAATGGCACTCGCTCCCGCCGTTACGGATTTGGAACAACTGAAGGATCATCCGGCGCTGGCACCACTGCTTGCGTGGAATAAGTCTGCCGTCGAGGGCGTGAAGTACGACCGCGACGAGATGACGATTTACGTGGGCCGCGATTTCATCCGTGAAGCCTGTGCCCTGCTCCGCGACAATCCGAGCTGCCCTTTTAATTATTTCTCGGATGTGACCTGCGTGGATTGGTATCCACAGGAACCAAGGTTCGAAGTCATCTATCATCTCCTTTCCATCTCCAAGAGAGAACGCGTGCGGCTGAAGGTAAAGCTGAATAGCGATTCCCCAACATTGGAATCGGTATACAGCGTGTGGCCTGCGGCAAATTTCGCGGAACGCGAAGTCTTCGATCTGTTTGGAATCCGCTTTAATGGGCATCCATACCTGCGCCGCCTGTTGATGCCGGAAAATTGGGAAGGTCATCCTCTCCGCAAAGATTATCCGGTGGAGGGTTACCGCTAGAAGCGGATAGGCGTTAGAATTTTCCTATGGCCCACCTTACCCCCACGCCCGCGCTAGAACCCGGTCAAGACAAAACAATGATCTTGAACATGGGACCGCAGCATCCATCGACGCATGGCGTGTTGCGCGTTCTTCTGGAGATCGACGGCGAAAATATTGTGCGGATCATGCCGGACATCGGCTACCTGCACACCGGGATTGAGAAGACCTGCGAGGCCAAGTTCTACCAGCAAGTAGTTCCGCTGACCGACCGGATTGATTATCTGTGCCCGTTGACGAACAACCTCTGCTATGTGCTGGCGGTGGAGAAGTTGCTGGGCCTGGAAATTCCGCCAAAGGCGCAGTGGATGCGCGTTCTGATGAACGAACTGACGCGCATCAATTCGCACCTCGTATGGCTGGGAACGCACGCCATGGACATTGGCGCCATGACGGTATTCCTCTATTGCTTCCGCGAACGCGAAGATGTGCTGCGGCTGTTTGAAATGATCAGCGGCCAGCGCATGATGACTTCTTATTTCCGCGTGGGCGGAGTAGCGCTGGAACCACCGATTGGATTTTTTGATAAAGTACGCGACTTTGCGAAACGCTTCCCTTCCTGCGTGGATGAGTACGAGAACCTGCTGACGGGAAATCCGATCTGGAAGATGCGTACAAAAGGCGTGGCCACGATTACCGCGGAGGACGCCATTGCGCTGGGCGCGAGCGGCCCGACTCTTCGCGGAAGCGGCGTAGACATTGACCTTCGCCGCGACATGCCTTACTCCGGTTACGAAAATTTTAAATTCAAGGTGCCCACGGCCAAAGAGGGCGACGTGTTCGCGCGCTACATGTGCCGCGTGGCTGAGTTGCGGGAATCCATCAAGATCGTGGCGCAAGCGCTGGATGGCATGCCGGAAGGCCCGATCAAAGCGAACGCGCCCAAGGTTGTGCTTCCGGATCGCGAAAAGATGAAGACGGAGATGGAAGCCCTCATATACCACTTCAAGATCATCACGGAAGGTTTTGCGGTTCCCGAGGGCGAGGTTTACCAGGCAATCGAATCTCCGCGCGGCGAAATGGGCTATTACATTGTGAGCGATGGCACGGCGAAGCCGTATCGCGTGCACATGCGCTCGGCGTGCATGGCGAACATGCAGCTTCTGCCGAAGATGTGCGAAGGCCGATTGCTGGCGGACGTGGTCGCCGCGATCGGAAGCATTGATATTGTGTTAGGCGAAATCGATCGGTAACGATGAAATTTTCCGACAAATTCGAGCAGCGCTACACAGACATGCTCACGCATTATCCGACCAAGCGATCGGTACTAGTGCCGACACTGCTGTATGCGCAGGATGAAGTGGGATATTTATCGGATGAAGTCATTGCAGAATTGGCGAACCGCCTCAGCCTGACCGAACTCGACGTGCGCAACGTGATCAGCTACTACTCGATGCTGACTACCAAGCCTCGCGGCAAGTTCAACGTTCAGGTCTGCACCAACATTGCCTGCATGCTGCGCGGCGGTGAAGAGCTGATGGAACACTGCGAACAGAAATTAGGCGTCGGCAATAAAGGCACGACGCCGGATGGCATGTTTACGCTGGAAGAAGTCGAGTGCATCGGAGCTTGCAGTTGGGCTCCGGCGGTGCAGGTGAATTACGACTTTCACGAGAACCTGACACCCGCAAAAATGGACGAAGTTTTAGACCAGTACCGAAAGAAAGCAGCACAGTAATTTCAAATTGTACATTTCAGAATGTAGATTGAAAAATCAATCTGCGATCTAAAATCTTCGATCTGCAATCGAAAAATGGCCGACTTAGTCTTTCATCCCGATGAAGTAAAAGTTGTCTCGAAGCGCTTTGGTCAGGGTGCGACCAATATCGGTCGCTATCTTGAACTTGACGGCTACAAAGCCGTGCAGAAGGCGCTTACCATGCAGCCGGACGAGATTACCAATCTCGTCAAAAATTCCGGCCTGCGCGGACGCGGCGGCGCGGGATTCAACACCGGCCTGAAGTGGTCTTTCGTTCCCAAGCAATCGCAGAAGCCAAAATACATTCTCTGTAATGGAGACGAGAGCGAGCCCGGCACCTGCAAAGACCGCTTGATTTTCGAGCATGATCCGCATGCCGTGATCGAAGGCGTCATCATCGCGGGCCTCGCGGTTGGCTCGGAGACCGGATACATCTACGTTCGCGGCGAGTATCGCTACCTGCTGGAGATCGTGCAGAAATCCATCGCCGATGCGTACGCCAAGGGCTTCCTCGGAAAGAACATTTTCGGCAGCGGCAAAAATTTCGACATCTATTGGCACGGGGGAGCGGGCGCATATGAAGTGGGCGAAGAATCGGCGCTCATGGAATCGCTCGAAGGCAAGCGCGGCATTCCCCGAATCCGGCCTCCCTTCCCGGCCGTGGTTGGGCTTTGGGGCGGACCAACGGTCATCAACAACGTCGAAACTCTCGCCAGTGTTCCCCACATTCTTCTTGGCGGGTCGGAGTGGTATGCGAATTTAGGCACGCCGAAAAATGGCGGTACGCGTCTTTTCTGCCTGAGTGGCAACTTGAATAAGCCCGGCGTGTACGAACTGCCTATGGGCTACAACCTCAAGAAAATGATTTACGAGGTAGGCGGCGGCATTCCCAATGGCCAGAACCTTAAAGGCGTGGTTCCCGGCGGATCCAGCGTAGCGATTTTGAAGGCCGACGAAATTGATGTCGCCATGGATTTCGATTCCATGATGAAAGCCGGGTCGATGCTCGGTTCAGGCGGCGTGGTCGTCTTAGACGATACGGCCTGCATTGTGAGTTTTGCCCTGCGCACCATTAAGTTCTACAAGCATGAAAGTTGCGGATGGTGCATCCCGTGCCGTGAAGGTACGGACTGGCTGGAAAAGACGCTTACGCGTTTCCATGCCGGGGGCGGCGTGAAAAAAGATATCGACAATATGTACTACCTTTCGGAGAACATGCTGGGGCGCACATTCTGTCCGCTCGGGGATGCGGCGGCGATGCCGATTATGGCGTTCGTGAAAAAATTCCGGCAGGAATTCGAAGATCATTTGGAAGGCAAGCCGTGCCCATTTGCGAAACATACTGGGGCACGACAGTTGCCGGTTATGGCATAAGAAAGTCGTGGACTAGGTCACCTTCATGGCAGACGCATCAGCGCTCGTAAACATCACGGTTGACGGTAAAAAGGTCGCTGCTCCCGCAGGCACGCTGCTGATTGAAGCCTGCAAGACGGTCGGCATCGAAGTCCCGTCTTTTTGTTACTACCCCAACCTCTCACTTCAGGGCGCTTGCCGCATGTGTCTGGTGCGCGTAGAGAAGATGCCCAAGCTGCAAACTGCATGCACGACGGTGATCACCGAAGGAATGATCGTGGCGACCGACAGTCCGGAGGTCCAGCAGGCGCGCAAAGGCATGGTGGAATTGCTTCTTGGAAACCATCCACTGGATTGCCCGGTTTGCGATGCTGGCGGCGAGTGCGAACTCCAGGACATGACGTTTTCCTACGGGGCCGCGGAATCGAAATATATTGACCTGAAAAATCACCGCGACGAGCAGCAATGGTCGCCAGTGGTTTACTTTGACCGTCCGCGCTGCATTCTGTGCTACCGCTGCGTGCGTGTTTGCAATGAGGCCATGGATGTGGCCGCGCTGGGCATTCAGAACCGCGGGGTCAGTTCCATCATTGCGCCCAATATGGACGACCATCTCGATTGCGAAGAGTGCGGCATGTGCATTGACATCTGCCCGGTCGGTGCGCTGACTTCTGGTTCGTACCGCTACAAGACACGTCCGTGGGAGATGAACCACGTCGGCACTACCTGCACGCACTGCGGCGATGGTTGCAAAACAACCCTGGGCGTGCGCCGTGACGATACCGGCATGCAGATCGTGCGCGGTGACAATCGCGACAAGAGCGGCATTAATGGCGACTTCCTCTGCATCAAGGGACGCTATGCCTTTGACTTTGCGAACCACGAAGACCGCCTGACGCAGCCGCTGATTAAAAAGAATGGCCGCCTGACGCCTTCCACTTGGGAAGAAGCGTTTGAACTGATCGGCAAGAAGTTTTCCGAAGTCCGTGAGAAGAATGGCGGGGAGGCGATCGGCGTCATCGGATCGAATCGCACATCGAACGAAGAAAATTATCTGTTGCAGAAGTTTGCGCGCGTAGTTCTTGGCACCAACAACATTGACCATCACCGCACGGCCGACTTTCCGGCTTTCGCAGCGGCGCTCTCGGGAAAGAATGCGACTGCCAGCATGCGCGATCTTTACAGCGCGCCGGCAATTCTTTTGATCGGCAACGATCCAACTGAAGAGCATCCGCTGGTCGCGTGGCAGATCCGCAACAATGTCCGCTTACATCAGGCGCGGTTGTATGTGATCAATTCCGAAGTGATCAAGCTGCATCGCCAGGCTGCAAGCTTTACTCAAATCCCGGCTGGTACAGAAGCTTCCGTCGCGGCGTTCTTATCTGGAAAAGATGCTGCCGCCGATGCGCTCCTTACCAACAATTCGAATCGTGATGCCTGGGTGGAACTACGCAACAAGCTGCGCGCGGAACAGAACCTTGTCGTTGTTTTCGGATCGGAAATTCGAGGCACCGCGATTGCGCCTCTTGTGCAGTTCGGTTTGGAAATCGGCGCGAAATTCCTGTGCCTTGGCGATTACGCGAACTCTCGCGGAGCGGCGGACATGGGACTTTATCCCGATCTGCTTCCCGGATATCAAGCGGTCAGCAATGGCAGTAAGTTCCAGCAGGAGTGGGGCAGCCTGCCTTCTGAAGCCGGCCTCACACAGAAACAAATGCTCGATGCCGCGGTCGCGGGCAGATTGAAGGCGCTGTACGTGGTTGGCAGCAATCCAGTCGGACGGCATGGTCTTGCGCCAACGTCTTTGTCGGCAAGTTTCGTGGTGGTGCAGGACATGTTCCTCACCGAAACCGCTGTCATTGCGGATGTAGTTCTGCCTGCAGCGAATGCCTACGAGAAATCCGGCACATTCACCAACACCAGCGGCGACCTGCAAATCCTGAAAAAAGCCGGCGAGGTTACCGGCACCAAGGGCGACTTTGAAATGATCGTGCGCGTCGCGGACGCGATGGGCTTTGATGTCCGCAAACTGGTTCCGTTCGGCGCAGGCGGAACACGTGCCGACATGGGTCAGTCGCGCGGAGCGCAATCCGGCGAAGCGGACCGCCATTCGGTATGGCTTGAGCGTCACAACCTTGAGCCGAAGATGAGCCCGTTTGATCCGATGGCCATTCTTGATGAAATTCAGCGGCTGGTTCCGGGATATGATGTTTCGCGAATGAATTTGCTTGCCGGAAATGACGAGCACACCAGTTTGGAAGCGGCGGCTGGCATCCAGCAGGATCCGCAGTTGATCGAGCCTGCCAACAATGCCCTGTTTACCTCTGGAACGTTAGGACGATATTCCAGCACCTTGAATTCAGTCATCGAACAGCAGCACCGGCAACCGGAAACGGTCGCTGGTGATTAACGAAAATCGCAATGCAGTTTTGAGTCTCACCAATTCCGGACGACAGTTTGGAATCTGCAGTTAACAGCTTTCATTAGCAGTTAACAGCTTTCATTAAAGGGAAAGTTTTGAGCCTGACAACGTTCATCATCGTCTCGGTCATAAAGATTGCGCTCGTACTCTTTATTTTGCTCACGGCAGTCGCTTATACGGTTTGGCTGGAACGCAAAGTTGTCGGCCGTATGCAGAATCGCTGGGGACCCACGCGTGTGGGTCCGTTTGGCTTGCTGCAACCCGCGGCCGACGGAGTGAAATTCCTGTTTAAAGAAGACCTGACTCCGCCGCACGTGTACAAACCGCTCTATGTTGCAGCGCCGATCATTGCCGTTGTGTGCGCTTTGTCCTCGATTGCAGTGATTCCTTTTGGGGATGCGGTGGTGATCCCTCATGTTGGGTCAACATTCTTGCAGATCACCGATGTAAATATCGGGCTGCTTGTCGTTCTCGGCATTACCTCAATCGGCGTGTATGGCATCGCGCTCTCGGGATGGTCTTCGAACAGCAAATATTCCCTGCTCGGCGGATTGCGTGCCAGCGCGCAGATGGTGAGTTACGAAATTGCGCTGGGGCTGTCGCTGGTCGGCGTGCTCATTCTTTCCGGAAGCTTTAGCCTGCGGGAAATCGTGCAGGCTCAAGCGGGCCACTTCTGGGGATTTATTCCCAATTGGAATATTTTTCGCGGCGGCCAGTTTGTCGCCTTCTTTATTTATTTGATGGCAGCTTATGCGGAAACCAACCGCATCCCGTTCGACTTGCCCGAAGCAGAAACCGAACTGGTCGCGGGGTACCACACCGAGTACAGCGCCATGAAGTTTGCCATGTTCTTCATGGCGGAATATTCGAACATGATTACGGTGGCATGCCTTGCCTCGATTTTATTTTTGGGTGGATGGAGCGGCCCGGTTTTCGGTCCTCCAATTTTGCAGGCGATTCTTCCCGTAGTCTGGTTCGTTTTGCGCGTGGTGGCTTTCCTGTTTGTTTATATCTGGGTGCGCGGAACGTTGCCGCGTTTCCGCTATGACCAGCTGATGGCATTTGGATGGAAATTCCTGTTGCCGCTGGCCATTGCAAATTTGGTAATCACGGCTTTGGTAGTGGCATTAAGGGCGTAGGCATTACGGGCGTAAGAGAGCAGTTGCCGGTCCTCAGTTGTTTCTGTGAATTAAGGACGAGAAACCAAGAACTGGTTACTGGCAACTGAGAACTGATTCTTCATGCTTCATTTAATTTTATTTTCGGTCTTTGGTCTCATCTGCGTCGCGGGCGCGGTGAATCTGCTGGTGCAGACGCACCCCATTAACAGCGCATTGTCGCTGGTCGTCGTCATGGGATCGCTGGCGGTGGAGTATCTGCTGCTGGGCGCGGAGTTCGTCGCCGCGGTCCAGGTGATCGTTTATGCGGGCGCCGTCATGGTGCTGTTTGTCTTCGTCATCATGCTGCTGAATGCCGGTACGGAAGAGCATTCCAAAGGAAGCACTGTCGCATGGTTGCTCGGCGTTCCGGGAATGCTGGTTGGCAGCATTTTGATTGCGTGGGTCTTAATCTATAAATCCGGCACACATCCTCTCGCGCTGAACGCGATGCCCGGACATCCAAAAGAGATTGCCCGGCTTCTGTTTCACGACTTCCTTTTGCCATTCGAAGTCACGTCAATTCTTGTGCTGATCGCGATCATGGGCGCGGTGGTGTTGGCCGCGCGTCCGGAAGCCGTTGAGCACACAAAGAAGGAGAGCTGATGGTTCCGCTGTCGTATTACCTGGTGCTGAGCGGCATTTTGTTTGCCTGCGGCGTAGCCGGGTTTCTTGTCAAGCGCAACATCATCACCATCTTCATGTCTATTGAGCTGATGCTCAACGGCGTGAATCTTTCCTTCGTGGCGTTCGCGGCGCAGTGGCAATCGCTGAGCGGCCAGATTTTCGTTTTCTTTGTAATGGTCGTCGCGGCGGCGGAAGCCGCGGTCGGCCTGGCCATCATCATCGCGATATTCCGCACGCGTGAAACTTTGAACGTGGACAAGGTGGACCTGCTCAAGTTATGACGCCGAACCCCAATCTGCATCTTTGGCTGATTCCCATTCTTCCGCTGATCGGCGCGACCATCAACGGAATGTTCGGCAAGCGGTATTCCCGGCAAGTGGTGACGGCTGTGGGATGGACTTTCAGCGGCTTGGCCTTTGCCATGGCGCTGTTCGTCGTGTCGCAGTTCTCTTCCCTGTCGCTGCCTTACACCGAGCACATGGCCACATGGATTCAGTCAGGCACGTTCCACGTGGACTTTGCCTACTATCTCGATCAATTGACGTTGATCATGTTGCTGGTCGTCACGGGTGTTGGCTTCCTGATCCACATTTATTCGGCTGGGTACATGTGGGATGATCCGAGCTTCTATCGCTTCTTCAGCTATTTGAACCTGTTCCTGTTCTTCATGCTTACTCTGGTTCTTGCCAGCAACTACCTGCTGATGTTCATCGGCTGGGAAGGCGTAGGACTTGCGTCGTATTTGCTGATCGGATTCTGGTTCACGAAAGATTCGGCTGCGTCCGCAGGAAAGAAAGCGTTCATCGTCAACCGCATTGGCGATTTCGGATTCCTGATCGCGCTGTTCCTGATCATCCAGCACTTCGGATCGCTGGACTTTACCCAGGTAACAAATGCGGTAAAGCCGCTGGGGGTAGAGACTGGCGAGGGATTGTTAACGGCCATTGCGATTCTGCTGATGGTTGGCGCTTGCGGCAAATCGGCACAGATTCCTCTTTATATCTGGCTGCCGGACGCGATGGAAGGCCCAACGCCGGTTTCCGCGCTCATTCACGCGGCAACGATGGTCACAGCGGGCGTGTATATGGTTTCGCGGTCGCATGTGATCTTTGAACGCGCGCCGATCGCGTTGACCGTGGTCGCTATTATCGGAAGCCTGACGGCCTTTTTCGCCGCGACGATTGGCATTACGCAAACCGACATCAAAAAAGTCCTCGCTTACTCTACAGTTTCGCAGCTGGGCTACATGTTTATCGCCTGCGGCGTAACGGCGTTCTCCGCCGGCATCTTCCACCTTATGACGCATGCCTTCTTCAAAGGCTTGTTGTTCCTCGCGGCAGGTTCGGTGATTCACGCTGTTGGCGGCGAACAGGACATGCGCAAGATGGGCGGCCTGCGCACCAAGATTCCCGTAACCTTCTGGACGATGACCGCGGCAACGTTTGCGATCGCTGGAATTCCAGGACTGGCGGGCTTCTTCAGCAAAGACGAAATTTTGTGGCACGCGTATCAGGCGAACTGGATTTACTGGCTGATCGGCGTCATCACCGCGTTCCTCACTTCGTTCTATATGTTCCGGCTGTGGTTCATGACATTCTTCGGGGAATATCGCGGGGACGCAGAATCCGGCCACGGACATGGACACGACGCACATGACGATTCCCATGGACACGGGCAACGCGGCATTCACGAGAGTCCGAAGGTCATGCTGATTCCGCTGGTTATTCTTGCTTTCCTTTCAATCTTCGGCGGATACGTCGGGGTTCCCGGATCGCTGGGCGGCAACAACAAATTCGAGCAGTTTTTAGCTCCGGTGTTTCATAGCACGATTCCCAATGTGACAGATGGAAAGAATGCGCCTCCAGAACAAGCGACCGAAGGAGCTGAGCCGAAGACGGGACACTCAACAGAATTGTTGTTCACTGGAATTTCTGTAGGCGCGGCTTTTCTGGGATTATTCCTCGCGTGGCTGCTCTATTACAGCAAGCCACAACTTCCGCAGGAGATTGCAGCTTCGCTGGGCGGACTGTATCGCACGGTTTCGAACAAATATTACGTGGATGAAATTTATGGCGGAGTTTTCGTCAAACCCCTGATCGTTCTTTCACGCCGGGTGTTCTGGCAAGGAATTGATCAGCACGTAATTGATGCCACGCTCGACGATAGCGCGGCCGGAGCGAATGAAGTTTCCGGCGTCGTGAGGCAGATGCAGTCCGGCAACATCCGTTCCTATGCCGGATGGATCGCCTTTGGAGCGGCTGCAGTGATTGTTTATATGATCTGGGTGGGTACGCGATGAACAGTACGACCTTGGATACCGCGATTCTTACTCTGGTGACGTTCATTCCGCTCGCCGGCGGAATTCTGCTCATGTTCTTTCCGCGGCGCAACCGCGACATCCGCGTTTTTGCGCTGGTAGTTTCCCTGCTGGATTTCATCGTCTCGCTCCACCTGCCTGCGCACTTTGAGCGCGCGCACGCTGGTTTCCAGTTTGAGATCAATTCCTCCTGGATCACGCGTCCCAATATTCACTACCACATGGGCATTGATGGGATTTCTCTGTGGCTCATAGTATTGACGACGTTCCTTACACCACTTTGTGTGCTGATCTCATGGAACTCGATCAATGACCGGGTCAAAGAATTTTTCATCCTGCTGCTGATCATGGAAACAGCGCTGATCGGCGTGTTTGTCGCGCTCGATCTTTTCCTGTTCTATTTCTTCTGGGAAGCCACTCTGATTCCGATGGCGCTCCTGATCGGTATGTACGGCCACGGTCGCAAGATTTACGCGGCGGTAAAGTTCTTTATGTACACAATGATCGCATCCGTTTTCATGCTGGCGGCGATCCTGTGGCTCTATGCGCAGACGGGAACATTTGATTTCCCCGTGATTCAGGCGGCAATCCAGAATGGTCAAGTCGCTAATTTTTCTGGCGCGGCAATCTGGTTGTTCCTCGGCTTCTTCATTGCGTTTGCGGTAAAAGTTCCGCTCTTCCCGTTCCACACGTGGCTGCCCGATGCTCACGTGGAAGCTCCGACCGCAGGATCTGTTCTACTCGCCGGGGTCCTGCTCAAGATGGGCACCTACGGAATGCTGCGCTTCAATCTCGGACTGTTCCCGCAGCAGTCGCGGCAGAACGCTTCGTGGATTATGGCGCTGGCGCTGATCGGCATTATCTATGGCGCGCTGGTAGCGATGGTGCAGCCGAACATGAAGAAGGTGATTGCTTATTCTTCAGTCAGCCACCTGGGATTTGTAGTGCTCGGTATTTTTAGTTTCACGCAACTTGGCCTTGATGGCGCAATGTTCATCATGCTCGCGCACGGAATTTCTACCGGCGGATTGTTCATGCTCGCGGGAATCCTGTATGAACGCCGCCATACCTATGAGATTTCAGAATTTGGCGGCCTAGCCACGCCCATGCCGGTGTACTCGGCATTTTTCCTGTTCATCGTGCTGGCTTCGGTCGGGCTCCCGCTGTTGAATGGATTCATCGGCGAGTTCCTGGTATTGAGCGGGGCTTTCCAGGCAAAGATGTGGTACGGGATTGCCGCAGCGACTGGCGTGATCTGGAGCGCGTGCTATCTGCTATGGATGTATCAGCGTGTGTTTTTTGGAAAGGTTACGCACTCTGAGAACAACACTCTTGCCGACCTGAACCTGCGGGAACGCTCTGCATTGATTCCGACCGCCGTCATGGCGCTGGCAATGGGCGTTGCTCCGGTACTGTGGCTGAATGCAATCGACCCGGCGGTACACGCCTCGCTGGCGTCCTTCACGCAATTGGCAGCGAAGGTGGTGGGCCGATGAACCAGACAACCACTCTCATGCAGAATATTCCGCACTACGCCGATTACATCCGTATTCTTCCCGAGATCGTGCTGTCTATCTTCGGCATGGTGATCATGTTCATTGATCCCCTGATGGACGAACGTACCAGCCAGAAAACGTTGGGCGGAATTTCTCTGGCAGGCGCGTTCGCTGCAATCGGAGCCACCTGGCTTCAGGCGCAGCCGCAGTATGCTGGCCTCGGTTTCTGGAACATGGTTCGCGTGGATAATTTCAGCGTCTTCTTTCACTTCCTGGTCGCTGCCATTACGGTCATTGTGATTCTTACGTCCTACGAATACATGGAAGTGCAACAGATCCGCGCGGGTGAATATTACGGACTGATTTTGTTTGGAGCGGTGGGCATGAGCCTGATGTCGTCCGCCGTGGAACTGGTGCTGATCTTCATCGCGCTGGAAATTTCTTCGATCTCTACTTATATTCTTGCGGGCTTCCGTCGCCGTGCCGCGATCAGCAGTGAATCATCGGTAAAGTATTTCTTGCTTGGCTCATTCGCGACAGCATTCTTCCTCTATGGCGTGGCGTTAATGTTCGGCGCAACCGGGTCCACCAGCATTGCGGTGATCGGCGAAAAGCTGATGGCTGGAAATTCGTCACTGTTGGTTTATGCCGGAGTCGCGCTAATGTTTGTCGGCCTTGGATTCAAGGTCGCGGCTGCTCCCTTCCACGTTTGGACGCCCGATGTTTACGAAGGCGCTCCGTCGCCCGTAGTGGGATATATGTCCACGGCCCCCAAGGCTGCGGTCTTTGCCGTATTGCTGCGCATCGTTTTTGAAGCGCACGTGCCGGGAACACTTTGGTTGATCTGGGTGCTCGCAGCGCTCTCCATGACGATTGGAAATATCGCTGCGCTGGTGCAGACGAACGTGAAGCGCCTGCTGGCTTATTCTTCGATTGCTCATGCCGGATATCTGCTGGTGGCTTTTGCCGCGCTTCCTACGGACGGAATCCCTGCAGTCATGTTCTACACGGCTTCGTACGCGGCCATGAATGTGGGCGCATTCGCCGTCATCAGCCACTTCGCGAATGCCGGTGAGAAATATGTGACGTTGGATGATTACGCAGGCTTGGCGCGCCGTTCTCCAATCCTTGCCGCTACGCTTACTGTCTTCCTACTATCGTTAATCGGTATTCCCATGACGGGCGGATTCTTCGCCAAGTTTTATGTCTTCAGCGCGGCGATCCAAGCGAAGCTGATCGGCTTGGTGATCGTTGGTGTCCTGAATAGCGCGGTAGGCGCGTACTATTACCTGCGCGTGATCGTGGTCATGTACATGAAGGAAGGCCGAGAAGATGTTTCCGTATCGCCGATTCCGATTGGGTTGGGACTCGCCTTGGCATTGAGCATGATTGCGACTATTTACCTGGGTATCGCTCCCAACAGAGTGCTTAAGTATGCACAATCGTCGGTGGGCGAACTTACACAGCCCGCATCTATGAGTGCTTCCACTCCGTTGCTTCAGAAGAATTCCGCGCCGGCCTTGAACGGTCAATAACTTCGCTGCGCAAATTTTTGCTAGCAAGGTAAAACCCTTAGTCATAAACAATTACATCAGTCTGAGATTCAGATTTTTCATATCACTCGCCATTGACAATAGTCTGACATACAGTCATGATGGCTTTGACTTGCCCAACAATCTTCTCCCCCGGAGGATGGATATGGTGCAATACCTTTGTAAGCTTTGGTCGGATGATCAAGGCCAAGACATTGCAGAATATGCAGTGATGCTCGCTGTGATTCTCGTATTGGTGGTGGGAACGATCCGCCTGATCGGATCGAACGCAAACAATGCGTTCTCTTCCGTCGCCAGCTCAATTCCGTAGACACAGGCGCGCGTCGTTGTATGTCTTCGTTTTTCTTTTCTTGATCTTCGTTTTTCTTCTAGATAAAGAAAGGGGACATTTCTGTCCCCCAATCTCTAGTGAGTAAATGAGAAGTTCAATCCTGTGCTGAAGAGCACATCGTTCTTCTTTGCGCCGAGCGGCGGATTCGTCACGTAGATATCGGAAAACGTATTCTGCCAGCCAAACCACTTATTGATTTTGGTGGTGGTGCCGAAATTCGCCGTCACCCGATACTCTCCTGTGTCGGATAGATCAGGGAAGAACGTCAGGTCTTCATTGATGACGGTGGAGTGTTTCATTTTGTGCATGAAATCTTCGCCGAGGGTCAACCCGACCGTATTGCGGCTGAACGGAACATAGCTTTCATGTGTGTAGTTCACGCCGGTGATAAAGTCGAGCGTGGTTGAGTCCCGTTTAATGATGTGATAGCCAAGACCGCCGCTAAATACAGAGCGCAGATTTAACTTCTGCAGCGCATCGCTCATGAAGTCCGCCCCGCCGAAGACGAACAGATAACCGTCAAAATCGTGGTCGTAACGGGTGCCTCCGGTAACCAGATTGGCGGTCGTGTTGGGCGTGGAAAGTCCGTTCGTCGAATACAAGGAGCTCTCGTAAAGTCCCAGCTTGTCGCGCAATCCAGTGCGTGTAGCGTTGAAGGCCAGGGCCAGACTGCGAGTTTCGCTATTGCCCGAAGCCAAAGCAAAGCCAACATTCGCGCCGCCATTCCATCCTTGCAGTAATCCAGGATGCTGCAGTTTCTCAAACGCGGTCTCTTCGTCCTGCGAGCGCAGCGTAGCCACATCGGTTTTCGCCACCGTTTCTGATGAACCGGATTCAGGTTTTACAATCACGTTGTCGCCTTCGACGGCCACGGTCCCCGAATACGTCTTCTTGGTGGAGCTGCTCTGCACATAAACTTTTTTATCCGAATGAAAATCCTGCACGGCAGACCATTCAATATCTACAGTCCCGGCAAATTGTGTTTTCACGGTTAGAGTTTTTCCGTCGGACTTCACAATCTCGCCGGTGAGGCGATCGCCATTGGTCAGCGTAACTTGATCTGCGAAAAGCGTTAGAGAAGATAAAAGCAGGGATAAAAGGCAGAGATAACGTGCGAGTCGTTCCATAATCAGCCTCACAACTTTTTAGGATTAGTTGTTACAGGTTATTGCTGATCGGGAACAAAGGCAAACTGGACTTCCATTTTTGTGGGGCCGTCCGCGGGCGCATACTTCCATTGCTTAATAGCTGAAATCGCAGCATCCACGAGTGCGGCATTTCCGCCAACAGGTGTAACTTTCTGGACGACACCGTGAGCGTCAATCACTAAAGCTAAGCGCACGTTGCCACCGATTCCGTTTTTACGAAGGTCGGGTGGATACTTCGCTCCCACCTTGTAAAGAACCGAGCGTTCCGGGACCGCTTTCTGTGCCTGCGAGAAAGAACTCGCACCGCACACAAAGACAAGCACAAGAATGAACAGTCCGGCATTTGAGCGATGCCTGCGATCCGCCATTAAGCTTGTGAATTTCTCGAACACACAGCCCTCCGTGTCTCGAGTATTCTCTATACAATCCAGGAACAAGACAAATTACCGATGTAACTGTCTCGGAAGTCAGTTAGTGCTTAAGAATGAATATTTTCCATCGTTTGCCCAGGCAATTTGATCTATTAGAAATAGTCCCTTAGTTACTCATGGCTCAAGAAGAAGAAATAGCAGGGAAAGCTTATGACAGCCGGCTGATGAAGCGGCTGCTCGTGTATTTAAAGCCGTACCGGTGGCAAGTGGCGATTGCGCTGGTTTCCATTGTTCTAAAAGCGTGTGCCGATGTTCTCGGGCCCTACCTGATTAAGATCGTAATTGACCGCTATCTGGCTCCTGCCAAAGGCAGCCATTCATTCCTGGGTGATCACCTAAGCCCGAATGCACTCGTCGGCATCGCGCAAATCGGCGCGCTTTATGTTGGGCTTTTGTTCTTTGCGTTCGGGCTGGAATATCTCCAGATCTACTTCATGCAATGGACTGGCCAGTTGGTGATGTTTGACTTGCGCAGCGAAATCTTCCGGCACCTGCAACGCATTCACGTGGGCTTTTATGACAAGAATCCTGTAGGCCGCCTGGTGACGCGCGTCACAACTGACGTGGACGCATTGAATGAAATGTTCACCTCAGGCGTAGTCGCGATCTTTGAAGATGTCTTCGTCCTCGTCGGCATTATCGCCATCATGCTTTCTATGAATTGGAAGCTGGCGTTGATTACATTCGCGGTGCTGCCTCTGATCGGATATGCAACCAAACGTTTCCGCAACAGCGTGCGCGATTCTTATCGTCGCATTCGCGTGGCCATTGCGCGCATCAATTCATATTTGCAGGAACATGTCAGTGGCATGATGGTGTTGCAACTTTTCAATCGCGAGGATCGCGCATTCGGCAAGTTCTCTGAAGTGAATGAAAGCCACATGGAAGCGTACAAAGACGCGATCTTTGCTTACGCGCTCTACTATCCCGTGGTTGAGTTGCTCTCTTCGACTGCGATTGCCAGCGTGATTTGGTTTGGCGGCAGCGATGTGGTCCGCAAGGTGGAAACGCTCACATTGACGTTGGGATTTGTGCATCACCTGCCGGTCTGGCACACCGCAGAAACCTTGACGACGTTGGGAATTCTTGTCGCATTCATGCAATATGCCCAACGGTTCTTCCGACCTATCCAGGACTTGAGCGAAAAATACAATATTTTGCAGGGGGCTATGGCTGCCGCCGAGCGTATCTTCAAGCTGCTGGATACGCCGATTGAGGTCACATCGAAAGCCGTCAACCAAAAACCCGAAGGCCCGGGACGCATAGAGTTCGACCATGTCTGGTTTGCTTACCGAACGGTCCCTCCGCCGGAGAACAGCAAAGGTATCCAGGTTGAGGCCCGTGCCGACAGTAAGGTTGTTGGAGAACCGGATTGGGTTTTGCGCGACGTCAGCTTCACAATCGAACCTGGAGAGACGGTGGCTTTTGTTGGACACACCGGCGCAGGCAAGACGACCATTATTTCCCTGCTCACGCGCTTGTATGACGTACAGAAGGGCGCCATCAAAATTGACGGAGTTGACATTAAAGAAATGGACTTGATGGAGCTTCGGCGGCGTTACGGAGTCGTCCTGCAAGATCCTTTCCTGTTCACCGGCACGATCGAGGGGAATATTCGCCTCGGCACGGAATGGATCACAAACGCGCAGATCGCCAAAGCCGCGGAGGATGTAAACCTTGGCGATTTTATCCGGGGGTTGCCGAAAGGTTTCAAAGAAGAAGTAAACGAGCGGGGCACGACGCTTTCGACGGGGCAGAAGCAATTAATTTCATTCGCACGCGCTCTGGCGCATGATCCGAAAATTCTGATCCTGGATGAAGCGACTTCCAGCGTGGATACGGAAACCGAATTTCGCGTGCGCGATGCGCTCAGCCGGATGGTACGCGGGCGGACGTCAGTAATTATTGCTCACAGGCTTTCGACGATCCAGCAGGCCGACAAAATCATCGTGATGCACAAGGGGCATGTGCGTGAGATGGGAACCCACCAGGAACTGCTGGCGCAGCGCGGGATTTACTACAAGTTGTATCAGCTGCAATATAAAGACCAGGAAATTCCTGCGCCCTCTTCGTCGAGCATTCCGGAAGTTGCCGCGCGCGGCGATGACTAGCTAGCGCTTGATTGCGTCCACGCTGACGACCTCTTCGTTCCCAATCACTTCAGCGCTGTGTTCTGCGCCGCAGGGTACAACCACGGCATCTCCCGGACCAAGAATGACCGATCCCTCGTGCGTAATAATGCGGAATTGTCCGGAGAGCACCGCGTCCATCTTCTCGACGCTGTGCGTATGCATGGCAAAAAATGTTCCTGGCGGGTAGACATAGCAATTTGTCCTGTAACCCACGGATTCCAGCTTACGCCGCAGCGTAGCTTCGTTCAGCACACCGTCTTTTTCTGGGTTCCAGCGTTCGACTTTCATAATCTTGGAACTAAAACATTATTCTCAACGTAATTTTAATAGCAACGGCTGCAACATTTCCCGAAAGAGACTACAATTTTCCGCGACCAACATGAGAACTCAATACCGAAGCATGCTGTATTGTTTCGTTTTCTCCTTCGCCCTGTTCTTTATCGCAGCAGCGAGCGCCCAAACCCAAACATCGCAGGAAAGCTCTCCTAAATATAAAAATCCAAATTTGAGTATTGATGATCGCGTGGCCGATTTGTTGTCACGCATGACATTGGAAGAAAAAGTCGGGCAAGTCTCTCCGCCGGCGCGCGACCAAGTGCACGTAATCGATCCGACGGGAACATTTACAGACGAATCGGCTACAGCGTTTATGCGGCAGGTATTTGGAGACCCAGACTCCCCATTACCGGCGAAGAAAGCAGCGATAGTCCGCAATGCCATTCAGCGATATCTGCTGGAGAAAACCCGGCTGGGAATTCCCGAGCTGTTCATGGGGGAATCCCTGCACGGATTCATGGAAGATACCAGCACCAGCTTCCCGCAAGCGCTGGGATTGGCCAGTACATTTGACCCGACGATCGTTCATCAGGTATTTACTGCCGCCGGAGATGAAGCGCGTTCTTCCGGTACCGGGCAGGTATTCAGCCCGGTACTCGACCTAGCGCGCGATCCGCGCTGGGGCCGCACGGAAGAAACCTACGGCGAAGATCCTTATCTTGTGTCACGCATGGGCGTGGCTGCCATTACAGGCTTGCAAGGCGACCTCTTCAATCTCGACCACCATCATGTGATCGCAACCATGAAGCACTTTGCGGCCCATGGACAGCCGGAAGGCGGAACCAATACTGCTCCGGCAAATTTCTCCGAACGCACCCTCCGCGAAACTTTTCTCGTTCCATTCGAAGCGGCGGTGAAGGAAGCGCGGGTGGGCAGTGTGATGGCTTCCTATAACGAAATTGACGGCGTGCCATCCCACGTCAATCATTGGCTGCTGGGCAAGGTGTTGCGGCAGGAATGGAATTTCGGCGGCTACGTTACTTCGGACGGTGATGGGTTGCAGATGCTGATCAATACCCATCATGTAGCAGCCAATAAAGCAGACGCAGCCCGACTGGCGATTTCCGCCGGCGTGGAATACGACCTTTCTGATGGATCGGTGTATCGCACGCTCATCGATCAGGTGCAACGCGGAGTTGTTCCGGAAAGCGATTTGAACCGGGCCGTCGCCGATGTTCTGCGAACCAAGTTCCGCCTCGGCCTCTTCGACAATCCTTATGTCGATCCTGACTACGCAGAGCGCACCACAAATAGCCCTGAGCATCGCCAGATTGCTTTGAAGGCGGCGCAGGAAGTTATGGTGCTGTTGAAGAATGACAAGAATCTGCTGCCGCTCGATGCGAAGAAGATCAAGACCGTCGCGGTCATCGGTCCGAACGCCGCAGGAATTCACCTGGGCGGATACAGCCGCAAACCCGCTCACAGCGTCAGCATTCTCGATGGCATTCGCGAACGCGTGGGTCCGGGCGTAAAAGTCCTTTATGCCGAAGGTTGCAAAATCACCGACGCTCCCTCGGACTGGCATGGATGGTTTACGAACGATGTAAAACTCATCGATCCAGCCACGCAGATGGATAGCGTTCACGCCGCAGCGGCGATGGCGAAGAAAGCTGACGTCGCCATTGTGGTGGTTGGCGAAAACGAAAGCACCAACCGCGAAGCCTGGGCGGAAAACCATCTTGGCGACCGCGATTCGCTCGACCTGCTCGGTGCGCAGAGTGAGTTAGTAAAGGAAGTGCTGGATACGGGAACGCCGACCATCATATTCCTGCTGAATGGCCGCCCACTTTCCATCAACTACATTGCCGAGCATGCTCCCGCGATCATTGAAGGTTGGTATCTGGGACAAGAAGGTGGAACGGCTGCCGCCAATGTACTGTTCGGCGACGTGAATCCGG
>DASXCC010000214.1:0-4969 GCA_036491415.1 Terriglobales bacterium
TGATGGGCCGCGGCATGGCGTGGCTCGATACGGGAACGCACGATGCGCTAATGGATGCTCAGTTATTTATCCAGACGATTGAGCGCCGGCAGGGTTTGAAAATTGCCTGCCCGGAAGAAATCGCCTACCGCTATGGTTATATTAATTCTGAGCAGTTAGAAAAAATCGGCAATTCCATGAAGAACAACGGATATGGGACTTATCTGCTGCAATTGTTGCGCGATCGGGTGTTTTAACCTCCCATGAAAGTAATCCCCACATCAATTCCTGATTTGTTGGTCCTCGAACCAAAAGTCTTCGGCGACGAGCGCGGTTTTTTTCTGGAAACCTTCAACGAAAAAACCATGGCGTCTCTCGGGATTCGAGAGCATTTCGTGCAGGACAATCAGTCCTATTCCACCGCGAATGTTTTACGGGGCTTGCACTATCAAATTCGGCAGCCACAAGGAAAACTGGTCCGCGTGGTCGTCGGAGAAATTTTGGACGTTGGCGTGGATTTGCGGAAAGGCTCGCCAACTTTCGGCAAATGGAATGGCGCCGTACTCTCCGCCGAAAATAAACGCATGTTGTGGGTACCAGCGGGCTTTGGCCATGGATTCAGCGTGCTTTCAGCCGATGCCCATGTGCTTTACAAAACCACCGACTTTTATTCTCCGCAGCACGAGCGAACGATCATTTGGAATGATCCCAGCTTGAGAATCGATTGGAAAATTACCGGCAAGCCTATAGTTTCCGCGAAAGACTGTGCCGGCACATTCTTTTCCGATGCTGAGTTTTTCGAATAAACCATCCCTATGCGAGTGACGATCTTTGGAGCGACCGGGCTTCTCGGCAAAGAATTAATGCGGGCATGGAAGGACGATGAAGTCATCGGGCTCGGCTCCAAAGATGCCGACCTGCGCGATGCGCAGCAAGTTACCGATGCAGTCCAGCGCACCAAACCGGAATGGATTGTTCTTACGGCGGCATACACCGACGTCGATGGATGCGAACTGAATGAGCAGCTTGCGCGGAATGTCAACTACCACGGCGCTGTGCATGTCGCGCAAGCTGCAAAGCAGGCAGGAGCCAGACTTCTCTTCGTCAGCACGGATTACGTTTTCGACGGCACAAAAACCGCTCCCTATGAAATAACCGACACTCGCTCTCCGCGTAGTGTTTATGGCAAGTGGAAAGCGGAAGCGGAGGTAAAGCTTACCGAACTTCTACCCGAATGCGCGATTGTCCGGACTTCCTGGCTGTTCGGAACCGGAGGCAAGTGCTTCCCTGACACAATCATAAAAATTGCGGCAACGCGTCCCACGATCGATGTGGTGAACGATCAGAGAGGCTCACCCACGTTTGCGGTCGATTTGGCAAACGCCATCATCCAACTTTGTCGCAAGAACTCATCTGGCATTGTTCACGCAACCAATCGCGGAGATTGCACCTGGTTCGACTTTGCAAAAGAAATTCTCGCAAAGACTGATTCACAGACAATTGTCCGTCCTACGACGAGTGAGAAATTTCTCCGGCCCGCAGAGCGTCCGAAATATTCAGTTCTCTCTCCGGCAAGCCTGGAGAAATACGGCGTGCCCATGCCGCCATGGCAGGATGCGCTGTCGCGCTATTTGAAAGAACGCTCGGCTTGAGCACTTTCCCAACAAAGCACTCCGGTAATTCTTCCTCGCCAATTGCAGTTGGTTCTGTCTAGAATAAGGCTCTGGCCACTCAGTTATCCAAGTCGCGCCGCTGGACGGTACTCGCCTCAGGCTTTTTATGCGGTCTGCTGGCGTTGGTAGTGCTCTTCACGAATCCGCACGCTTTTCACAGCCCCATCGCTGTACTTGTAGTCGCCAGCATTGGGTTTGCGGCCCTCCTTCTACAATTGCGATTGAATAACGCTGCGGTGCAACCGCACGCATGGCTGAACAGCGTGGGAATTGTTCTCGCCGTATGCGCCGTCATTTTGGATTTCCTCCGCGTGGGCACGCAATGGATACAAGCATTGGCCCTCGGAGCCATTGGAGTTTTTGGGATTAGCGGAGCGTTGATCCTGCATGCCCTGCGCAAGAACAGGATGAAGATGCGCGGGCAGGAAACCCGCTAGGGACGGAATTCCACGCCGATGGTCGTCTGCACCGGAACCGCGCGACCATTTATCATATAAGGTTGAAAGCGCCACCACTTCACTGCGTCAATCGCCGCCTGCTGGAATGCTTCAGACCCGCTAAGTGGCGTGATCTGGGAAACAGTTCCATCCGTTCCAATCACAACATTCAGTTTTACGACCCCTGATAAATTCGCCGGACGAACGCTATCCGGATAAATGGGATCGACTCGATGAAGCAATCGTTTTTCAACATCTTCTGCTGGAACTGAAACAGGTTTGACTGGAGTCGCATGAGTAGAAGGAAGATGGCTTTCAATGCGGCTCCATTCGCTCTGCCAGTACCACAAGCCCAGCACGACCATACAAATCAGGCTGATAAAACCCAGTAACGTGATCACGCCGAGAATTGGTTTGCGCGATTTCACCTGCGGCTTCGGCAGCGGCAATACGGCCACTTCCGCAAGTTTGGAATCGGTATTCTCGTTACAGCGTTGCAACCAGTAGCGAATCATGGCGCGCTGCTGGTATGAGAGTCCGGTGAATTCCAACCCGCATCGCAACGCCGATTGATGACGAACCCAGGCTTTGGCCTTTACCGGAATGCCCACGTCCGGCAAACGAAACTCCACGCCAATCAGTTCATGGGGGCGAACTTCTCCGGCAACCACGGTATTCATACCGCCTTCACTCATATTCACTGCCCGGGCGGGAAGCGATTCAGGAGAGCTGCCGCGCAGAAGTGTCAGGCTGACCGGAACAGTAAAGGGCACCCGCGCGTGGTTCCGCGCCGATGTGAAGGAAAGTTCTGCTCTTGTTATAGCCGCTGCGCCCAAAGTTCGAATCCTGTTCAGAACTGCAAGATTAAAAACAATGGCCAGATCCAAGTCCAGATCTAAGTAAAGATAGCGGCGAGTATATCATTCTGGCCCAGGCATGGAGTAGCACGCAAAGCCATAGGTAGAAGGAGACCTTATACTTTCGAATGATCCAAGACGAAGGGATAAAAGGGGTTAGGACTACGGCCAGCGCTTCGCAGTATCTTCCCATCCGGCCGCTCGTGCAGGTTGCGGATTGGAATTCATCGCAGGCTGTGGAATCCGAATCGGCTGCTGGGGCGCAGGAGCCGCTGCTAATGCAGGCTTATTATTGGTGGCCTCAATCAGCATTTCTTTTTCATCAGCCAGCAGGGGCGCAGCCAACCTTAAAGCTTCAACTTCCTTCTCAAGTCTAGCCAGATCTAGTTCTTTTTGCCGTAAGACTTCGTAAATGTTCTTCATAAAGTGGCCCACCAAAACGCGAAATGCTAATCAACGAACTTTATGCACAGTTTTTGTATTTGTCAAGAACGCTGTGACAATCATTTGACAAGAATTCACAATTCATTTGCATGACTTTTACTGCACACTAACGTCTATTGAGCGTTACGTGAACATCCGAATGGTCGGATTCTTTCATGGAACGAAGGCTAGGATTTTTACGTATCTCTAAAGAGTCCCGGTTCAAGAATTTTTAGGCAGTGCTCCGGAACTGCCGGAAAAGATGGCAGTATGAATGGCAGTAAGTTTCACAATGGCGAAAGTGCACATAAAGATGTTTCCGCTTCTCACGCCGACTCCTCCGTTCAGGACGTAGTCAAAGCCGCGCACGACGAGCTGCAAGACCTGATCCGTCAGCGTAGCGAGATCATGAAGCGGATTGGTACTGTGAAACAAACCATCGTTGGACTGGCAAATCTTTTTGGAGACAACATTCTCAGCGACGATCTCCAGAAAATGCTCGACCGGAAAAGTAACCGGCAAATGGGCTTTACCAAAGCTTGTCGCATTATCTTGATGGAAGCGAGCCGACCCTTGGGCGCGCGCGAAGTCTGCGAGCAGATACAGGAACGCATCCCTCCAGTAATCGAGCGCCACAAGGATCCTTTGGCCTCCGTCACTACCGTCTTAAATCGTCTGGTGGAATATGGCGAAGCGAAAGCGGTGGTTCGGGAAAATGGCCGCCGCGCCTGGGAATGGGTTTCAGAGGGGGCGCCACGGCTTGCGGGTGCTGGAATAGCTGACAGGAACTACTCTGAATTAAGTTCGTAACCCCATTCAGTTAACGTTGGAATTGGGCTCCTATAAAAACAATTCTGATACTCTCAGGATATGGACGAAACTCCGTCCGGTTACAAGGCACTGCCGTCACAGCAATCCCGCAATGCCAGGCTTCTATTTTCCACCGCCTGGCTTTTTCTTTTTATTGGTCTTGGTTTTTATGCGGATTATGCCGGAGTTCCAGCGTTTGACCTCGCTATCCGTAATACAATCCATGCGCATTCTTCCTTAGCAGTGGCCGGAATCATGCTGGATGCCTCCCGGCTGGGCTCACGGCAATTGCTCGTTCCAGTGATAATCATCCTCCTCATCATTCTGGCCGTATTGAAAGACAAGCCCGGGCTCGTATTTCTTGGCTACGTCACGATCGGCGAAATTATTTTGGAAACCTCCACAAAAGACTTCTTCCATCGAGCGCGTCCGGAATCGTTTTTTCACGTGCCGTTGCCGCATAGCTATTCCTATCCGAGCGGCCACTCACTGGGATCGATTTGTTTTTACGGTGCGCTGGCGTTAGTCGGATCGCGATATTTTGCGGCAGCAGGAAAATGGATTGTTTATTTGAGTGCAGTTTTGATAGTTGGCCTGGTCGGTTTTTCCAGAATTTATCTGGGAGTCCACTATCCAACCGATGTGATTGGCGGATACTTTTTGGGAGCGTGGTGGTTGAGTCTGCTATCCAGCTTACTGAACTTGCAATCAGCGCCAATAAAAAGAAAAGGCTCTGAGATTTAACTCTCAGAGCCGGTTAAAACCGCAATCAATTTATAAGTTCTGGAAC
>DASXCC010000215.1:0-4142 GCA_036491415.1 Terriglobales bacterium
ACCGGATAACCGATCGCCCGGTAGGGCCTCTCGGCATTGGGCCGAGTTTTACGCAGAACAAAAAGTCCTACAATCGTGAGGACATAAAACACCAGCACCGCAAAAATAATGTAATCCAGCAATTGTCCATAACTTCCTGACAGGCACAGGAAGCAGGTCCACAGCATCTGCACCATCAACGAGGTAACAGGAGTTTTATACTTAGGATGCAATTGGCCCACATTGCGGAAGAACAAACCATCCCTGGCCATGGCATAGTACACGCGTGCACCCGCCAGAATCAGGCCATTCACGCATCCAAACGTTGAGATCATGATGGCAACGGCCATCAATGCTCCGCCGGTTCCACCAAACATTTGCGTCATGACCGCTGTGCCAACACGGTCTTCGGTTGCGAACTTCATGCCGCGTTCGAGAATCGTAGCGGCATGCGGATTTCCATCCAGGGGTAGAACATTCAGGAAAATAAAATTGCAGGCGATGTAAAGCGCGATGACCGTCCCGGTACCCAGGGCCAAAGACAATGGCAGATTGCGGCTGGGATTTTTTACCTCACCAGCCGTAAACGTGACATTGTTCCATGCATCGGCGGAAAAAAGTGATCCCACTTGCGCTACGGCAAGAATCGTCAGCACGCCGACCCATGTCATCGGACCGCCCACGCCTACCTGTACCGCATGGTGCACATTCCACCCTGCGTTGTGCCAGAAATTTCCATGGAAGTTGGCCACCAGTGCGGGAACATTCCGTCCAATGGCCAGCCCTGCGATTACCAGTCCGAACAACGCAGCGGCTTTTGTGAAAGTAAAAATGTTCTGGATGAGCGCGCCGGTTCTTACGCCGTAAACGTTGACCACGGAAAGCAAAATGACGATGAGCACTGCGATCAGGTTCTGCGTGTTCAAACCAACGTCCATGTTGCCCAAAACCATGGGCCCAACCGAAATCGCCGGAACCTTCCAGAAATGCAAAATCCAGTGAGTCGAAGAAATCGAAGGGAAAAACACGCCCAGAAATTTCCCGAAGGCGACACCGACGGCGGCAATGGTTCCCGTCTGAATCACGAGGAACAGCGTCCACCCGTAGAGAAAGCCCCAGAGCGGCCCAAGCGCTTCGCGAAGATATACATACTGCCCGCCAGCCTTGGGCATCATTGCGGCCAGTTCGCCATAACTGAGGGCCGCGACAATCGTCATGAACCCGGTCACAAGCCATGCCGCAATGAGCAATGCCGGAGAATCGACCTGGCGGGCAATGTCCGCGGAAACAATAAAGATGCCCGACCCAATCATTGAGCCCATCACCAGCATGGTGGAACTGGTAAGGCCGAGGCCTTTTACAAATTCGGAGTCCTGCGATGCATGGACTTCCCGCTCGTCATGGGGCTTTGGGAAAATAGCGACCGGCGCAGGGGGCTTCGCTTCGGTGCTCAATTGATCTCCTTAAACAGGCAGGACTATTGCCAAGAAGATTATCTCAACTCTTAACATGGTTCTAGTATGTATCTTGCTTAGAGCGGGAATTTTGCTGTAAGAGCTATCTCTTAAAGCGCGCGTTGCATCCATCAAAAATAGTTGTCTTGGGGCCCGAACTAAAGCAACATACAATCGTACGTGAATTAGGAGGAGCCAATGCCCTCTCGCCGCTGGATTGTTTTTCTTACCCTGTTCCTGATCACCACACTTGCCGTGGCTAAAAAGAAAAAGCAAGTCTTACCGGATTACGTATTAAATGCGCATACGGTCGCGGTGTTGATTGATCCCGATGCCGGAGAACCGATCGGGCATCCCACAAGCAACCGTGACGCTCAAGATGTTGTCGAGCGTGCGCTCACGAATTGGGGACGGCTCCAAGTAGAGATGGATTTCCAAACTGCTGACCTGATCATTGTCGTTCGTAAAGGTAATTCCAACGGCACTACCATTCACAATTCGCCCGTGAACGACCGGCCGCTCATTGTGCAACATGGTGACGGCAACATTCGCGTGGGAGCGCAGCAAGGCCGGCCGCCAAATCCGAATGATCCGAGACTTGATGGCACGCAAGATAATTCGCCGCGCGTGTCAACCGATATTGGATCCAAAGACGATTCTTTTGCAGTGTATTTCGGGAACAGACAATATCCGCTGGATACGCCGCCCATTTGGCGGTACATGGCGAAAGACGCGTTGAATGCCCCCAACGTCACGGCAGTGGAAGAATTCCGTAAAACCATTGAAGAAGCAGAAAAGCAACGGGCCAAGCCTTAAGACTTCTTCAAAGTTTCAGGAAAATCTTCTTTCGATATAGTGGCGCAACCAGAGCGACATTGAGCAGCACAATGAATATCGCGTAAGCCAGCGATGCGTGAATGGGAGAAAGCCATGCCGCAAATATTTGATTGCCCAGAACGTGCAAAGTCGTAGTGGTGGTGTTGGTGCGAAAGGTCAGCACATCGGCGAGCGATGTAATCACCGTGGATAGAGCAAACGCAAAAATTGCGTTCGTTCCCAAAACTAATGCCTGGTAGGCCCATCCGCGCCAGCGCCGCATGTCAACAATCCAATAGCAGATCGCAAATGCTAATAAGCTGAAGCCCATACTGAAAATCGCGAAGGTGCTCGTCCAGATTCTTTTGTTGATGGGAAGGAGTGGATTTAAGAGCCATCCGGCAAGTAGAAGCACAATTCCCACGCCCGCAAACTCTAAAAACTTTCTGCTCGCCGATTGTTTTCCTTGCAGCCGGACTCCTGCCAGAATTCCGGCTAATAAGTTAGTCAATGCAGGAAGCGTCGAAAGAATTCCTTCAGGATCGTAAGTGACACCATGTCCGGGAGTAAGACCCCATGCCCAAAGATGGTTGATCCCGAATATTTTTCGATCGATGTATGCCCCAAGATTGCCCAATGAATCCAGCCTGTTCGGACCGAAACCCGGCACCGGATAAAGCTTCAGAATGGCCGCGTATCCAGCGAGGACCGCAACTACCACGGCCAGAATCATTCCGGTATTTGTTTTGTGATCGTCTCCGTCTTTCTTTAACGCCGCGAGGTACAAAAGGCTTCCCAAAAAATAACAGAGCGCGATGCGTTGCAGGATTCCCGGAATGCGCAGCGTTTGCAGGTGGAAGGACGGAAACGCGTTCAGCACTAATCCAATCAAAATAAGGAGAACGCTTCGCTGCGCCATGTGGCCAATCAGCCGCGCTTTCGTGGTGCCGCGACGCATGCGCGCCACGAAGGAAAACGTAAGCGATACACCCGCAATAAAAAGGAATGCCGGGAAGATCATGTCGGTTGGTGTCCAACCATTCCAACTGGCATGCAATAGCGGCCAATACACCGCGGAATAGGTTCCAGGGTCGGTGACCAGAATCATTCCAGCGATCGTCAGCCCGCGAAAAACATCGAGCGAAACCAAGCGCTCTGGTTTCACGGAATAAGATTTTGCAGAAGCAGATTTTGCAAAATCAGGACCTGCGGGATAAGAACTTTCGGGGACGCGAGATAAATCCTCTTTGGCTTTCGTGCGGGAAATAGAATTAGTTTGGACACGCTGCATTGGAGTGCTGCTCCGTTGATTTGTGCCCGATTCTATATTAGAAAATCGTTTTTCTGCAAGAGACTCCTAGTGCCCGTACTAAGAACCAGGCCAGGTTCCATTTGCGAAAGCCTGCCTCCATTAGAATGACAGCGTGCGAATTCTCATCTCCGCGGGAGAAGCTTCCGGTGAAATGTATGGTGCGCAGTTGATTGAGGCGCTTCGCCGAAAAGACTCTTCCCTGGAATTTTTCGGGGTCGGCGGGGACCGCATGCGCGCCGCTGGATGTGACACGGTGGTTGATGCCAAGGACCTATCGGTGGTGGGCATCACAGAAATCCTCAGCCACTTGCCGAAAATTTATGGCCTCTTCGGCCATCTCATTCAAGAGGCCGACAAGCGCAAGCCCGATCTGGCCGTGGTCATCGATTCGCCGGCGTTTAATTGGCGCGTGGCACGCGAGATGCACAAACGCAAAATCGCAGTAGTGTATTACGTGTGTCCGCAATTCTGGGCGTGGCGGCAGGGACGGGTAAAACTGCTGCGCGATTATGTGGATCAAGCGCTCGTCATTTTTCCCTTTGAAGAAAAGTTCTATCGTGATCGCGGCGTAAACACGACGT
>DASXCC010000216.1:0-3826 GCA_036491415.1 Terriglobales bacterium
CTGCACATCTGTCTTTTGTGTGCGGGCGATTGTAGCTACCCAAACATTAGATGCGCCAGCTCGCGATAAAACTCGCGCGCACTCTGCGGCTGTCGTGCCCGTAGTGAAAACGTCATCAATCAAAAGGACTTCGCGTCCAGCGATCTCGTTTGCTTTTTCGACTCGGAATGCGCCACGCATGTTTTCCCGCCGCTGATGTCGGGTCAATCCGATTTGCGATTGCGTTGCGCGCACGCGACGAAGCACATTCGTTTTCATAACGAATCGTTCGGAAGCAAAAGCCTTCAGCGCGGCTTTGGTAATGAGTTCAGCCTGGTTGAATCCTCTTTGCCGGCGCTTAGATTTATAGAGTGGAACAGGAACCACGAGAATGCGGTCGTCCGTAAAGTGTGGTTCTAAAGTTGTGATGGCTTGCGCAAGAAAATCACCCAAAACATTCGCCGCAGGTCGCACCTGCTCATACTTGTAAAGATGAATCAGCTCACGCAGATTGCCGCTATAGCTTCCGTAGGACACAGCTTTCGCAAACGGAGGAGCTTTCTTCTGGCACAATCCGCAGCGTGCAGTGTCGGCTTGAGCCAAAACGCTTTGAATCTTCTCTCCGCATACGGCGCAAACAATTCCTTCGGTCGGCGGAATGTTTTCCAGGCACGACTCGCACACGGGCAATCTTGAGATGTTGGTAAGGGAAGCAGAACAGATACGGCAGTCGGAAGGGAACAATGTAGCGAAGAAACTTTCGGCGATCCACGTGGCAGACGTCACCAGCGAAGCGTACCGCACACGTTGCTTCGCTGCGGACTTGGGCGCGCGAATTGGAATCCCACTACTACGGAAGACGAGCCTCCCTCGTCCAGCCGATGCTACGGGGGCTCCAATTCTGGACGATTGCCACAAGTATAGCGGCGTGGCTTGCAAACGTGCAATGCACGAAAGAGTGACCGATATGAAGAGTGACCGATATAGGCTGACATAAATATCGGGGCTAGATGCGCCGCGTTCTGGCCTCGACTTGTAAAATACGCGCAGTACGTGCTAACTTTCGCCGTTCCCTGTTTTCCTGCATACGCCTTCATCGAGGCCCTTATAGATGAGCACGCAACCTACGAATCCAGCCGGTTCCGTTCCCCGACGCCACCAACCGTTCGTTCCTCCAACGATGGAAATGCCCGAGTTCACGCTCCGAGCGATTCTGCTCGGGCTGGCCATGACCATCGTGCTGGGAGCAGCGAATGCATATCTCGGCCTGCGCGCCGGAATCACCATCGCCGCGACGTATCCTTCAGCGGTCATAGGCATGGCGGTTTTGCGTCTATGGAAAGGGTCGGTGCTGGAAGAAAACATCGCCCGCACCGCGGGCACCATTGGCGAAGGTCTGGCGGCGGGCGCGATCTTCACCATTCCCGCATTCCTCATGGCGAAGGTTTGGCCTTCCTTTCGCCCTGGCGATGCCTACTGGAAATCGACGGCGCTCATGCTTGTGGGCAGCATTCTCGGTGTCCTCTTCATTTCTTTAGTGCGGCGTGTGATGGTGGAAGACCCCGAACTTCCATTTCCTGAATCGGTCGCGGCATCGGAAATCCATAAGGCGGGCCAGCGCAGTGCGAAGGCGGCCAAATATCTTTTCTGGAATATTGGCATTGGCGGCTTGGTCTATATGCTTGGCCGCTTCGGATTGTTCGCGGCCGACAAGGACATCCACTTTAACGTTGGGACTCTTGGCCAGAGTCAGGTGAGTCTGGGCGCTCAAGGCACGAATGTAATCGCGGCCGGCGGCGCAGCTACAGTGGCCGCACCCAGCATCAGCCCGGCATATTTAGGCGTCGGCTACATCATCGGCCTGCGGCTCGCATCCTTGCAGTTTGCGGGCGGCGTCCTCGCGTGGGGATTGATTATTCCGCTGGTGATTTTTTTCCTCGGACCTCAGGTCCGGCACTACCTTCCCGCAGACACTCCCGACAATTGGGCCGCGATGACGGCAGCGGTGTGGAAGGTGATCGTCCGCCCGATCGCAGTCGGCGGCATGTTGGTAGGCGCGGCTTACACCCTCTTCAAGATGGGCAAAAGCCTTACCGCAGGCTTGACCCGCGCAATTTCAGAATTGCGGCAAAGCTCGGATGAGCGATCAAAGCTGCCGCGTAACGAGCAGTACATGAGTTCGAAGGTTGTTCTCGGCATGGTTGCACTGATGTTCGTGCTCATGTGCATTCTTTACATCCACATTTCTGGTCTGGTGTGGCCTGCCATACTAGCTGCGGTGGTCATGCTTATTGTTGGATTCTTCTTCGCTACGATCTCAGGAAGTTTGGTCGGATTGATCGGTTCATCCAACAATCCGGTTTCAGGTCTGACGCTTTCTACGTTGCTTATCGCAGCTTTGCTCATGGTCGCGCTCGGAGTATCGGGAAGCGGCGGCGTAGCTGCTGTGCTGGGAGTGGCTGCGGTGGTCTGCGTCTCCTCGTCGGTCGCTGGAGAACTGCTGCAAGACTTCAAGGTTGGTTATATCCTGGGCGGCACGCCCCGCAAGATTCAGATCGCCGAACTGCTGGCAGTGGTTGTTGCCAGTCTGGTCATGTACTTCCCCTTGATGCTGCTGGATAAAGCCTTCGGCTTCGGAAGCCGTCAGCTTCCCGCGCCGCAGGCAGGTTTAATGGCTGCGCTGGCGATGGGCGTGGTCGGTGGCAAAATGGCTTGGCCGTTGGTCGTGGTCGGCATCTTCTTCGGTATTGGCCTGATTATGATGCAGGTGAAGAGCCCGATGCTGGTTGCGGTCGGCATGTACCTGCCATTTGAAACGACGTTCGCAATTTTTATCGGAGGCCTCTTCCGCTCCTTTGGAGACTGGATGGCCAAGCGTCGCGGGTTGAATGAGCCGCAGATGGCGCGCATCGAGAACGCCGGGGTACTCACAGCTTCCGGATTAATTGTCGGTGAATCGCTGCTTGGTCTGGTATGGGCGGGACTCGTTGCGTTTGCACAATGGCGTCAATGGACCATACCGCAGATCCTTCATGAGCCCGCGTATATGGCGGGAGTTGTTGTGCTGCTTGGCTTGGCCGCTCTTATGATCTGGCTTCCACTCTCCGCCGCTGGTGATCCCAGTGAGCCTGCTCCGCCGACAGCAATGATGTAATGGTCGCATCTAGAGATTTGTATGGTGTGGCACTCCACGCAATTATGTCGATCCTTCAGAACATCACTCATGTGCAGGAGAGGATCGGGACCGCCGCGCGCCGCGCGAAACGCGATCCCAGTGAAATTACTCTGATCGCCGTGAGCAAGACGTTTGCTCCGGAGCTGGTCCGCGAGGCTTATGCTGCCGGATTGCGTTCGTTCGGTGAAAACCGCGTGCAGGAATTCACGAACAAGCTTGAATCCCTGAAAGATTTGCCAGACGCCGAGTGGCACATGATTGGCCATTTGCAAACCAACAAAGCCGCAAAAGCCGTGGAGCTATTCGATGCAATCGACTCTTTGGATTCGCTGCGTCTGGCAGAAAAGCTAAATTTGGCGGCGGAACAACTTGGGAAAAAGCTGGCGGTGTTGATTGAAATCAATGTAGGCGGCGAAGCGGCAAAAACTGGGATCGCTGCGGACTCGCGGGAGCTCGAAGATATTTTGCAGGCAGCTCCCGGTTTGAACAATCTCGAAATCCGCGGCCTGATGACTGTGCCGCCTTTCACGAAGAATCCAGAAGGCGCGAGGCCATTCTTTCAAAAGCTGCGCACCTTGCGCGGCAAAGTTGTCGAGCGACATTTACCGAATATCAGTATGGGAGTGCTTTCCATGGGCATGTCCCACGATTTTGAAGTTGCCATTGAAGAGG
>DASXCC010000217.1:0-17337 GCA_036491415.1 Terriglobales bacterium
CATATCGTCCACTTTGCGGAAGCCAAGCTGTGCCATGTATTGACGCACCTGTTCGGCCACGAAGAAGAAGAAATTGATCACATGCTCGGGTTGTCCGACGAACTTTTTGCGAAGTTCCGGATCCTGAGTCGCAATGCCCACCGAACAAGTATTCAGATGACACTTGCGCAGCATGATGCAGCCCATTGTGATCAGCGGAGTCGTTGCGAATCCATATTCTTCTGCGCCAAGCAGCGCGGCAATGACCACATCGCGCCCGGTTTGCAGCTTTCCATCGGTTTGTACACGGATGCGGCTACGCAAGTCGTTCATCAGAAGAACTTGTTGCGTTTCCGCGAGGCCGAGTTCCCATGGGCTGCCTGCATGCTTGATCGAACTGAGGGGCGAAGCGCCAGTACCGCCGCTGTCGCCGCTGATAAGCACGACATCCGCATGGGCTTTTGCGACGCCCGCCGCGACCGTGCCTACGCCAACCTCGGCGACAAGCTTTACGGAAACGCGCGCTTTCGGATTCGTATTCTTCAAGTCGTAAATCAGCTGCGCCAAATCTTCGATCGAATAAATATCGTGATGCGGCGGCGGAGAAATTAATCCCACACCGGCAATCGAATGACGTAAGCGAGCGATGACGTCGTCCACTTTGTGGCCCGGAAGCTGTCCGCCTTCGCCGGGTTTTGCGCCTTGCGCCATTTTGATCTGCAGCTCGTCCGCGTTGACGAGGTAATTCGTGGTCACGCCAAAACGCGCTGACGCAACCTGCTTGATCGCGCTGCGGCGCAGGTCGCCGTTAGCGTCGGCGGTAAAGCGACCTTCGTCTTCCCCGCCCTCACCGGTGTTGGACTTGCCTCCGATGCGGTTCATGGCAATCGCCAGCGTCTCGTGGGCTTCTTTGCTGATGGAGCCAAACGACATGGCGCCGGTCGTGAATCGCTTTACAATTTCACTTGCCGGCTCAACTTGTTCAATCGGAATTGGCTTCTTTGCTTTCTTGATTTCCATCAAGCTGCGCAAGGTCGCCATATTACGGTTCTGGTCATCAATCAGCGCGGCATATTCTTCGTAGGTCTTGTAGCTGTTCGCACGCACCGCGTGCTGAAGCTTGCTGATGCTCAACGGATTCAGCAGGTGATACTCACCGTTCACGCGGAAGTGGTAACTTCCTCCGACGGCCAGCTCGGTATCGAATTCAGTCGCCGGCTTGAACGCGTACTCATGCTTCATGGCTGCTTCACGAGCGATTACATCAAGACCAACGCCTTCCAGGCGCGATGTCGTTCCCGTAAAGTAGGTGTCCACCAGATCTTTATTCAAGCCGATCGCTTCAAATACCTGTGCGCCGCGATAGCTCTGCAGCGTGGAAATCCCCATCTTCGAGAATGTCTTGAGCAGGCCTTTATTGATGGCCTTAATCAAATGGTTGACTGCGACTTCCGGATTCACACCGTCCGGCAAATAGCCGCGATTGCCAAGGTCCTCCAGCGTTTCGATGGCAAGGTACGGATTGATCGCGCTGGCGCCGTAGCCGATAAGCAGAGCAAAGTGCATTACTTCACGCGGCTCGCCCGATTCAAGAATAAGCGCGACCTGGGTACGGGTTTCTTCTTTCACCAGATGGTTGTGCACCGCTGCGAGCGCCAATAAGCTCGGGATCGGCGCATAATCTTTATCGACTCCCCGATCGGAAAGAATCAGCAGCGTGTAGCCTGATTTCACCGCGATCGAGGCGCGTCGTGAAAGCTCGGCCAAAGCACGCTTCAATCCCTCTTCGCCTTCCGCAGCGCGGAAAGTCATAAACAAAGTTGTAGCCAGCAAATCTCCGCGGGAAACGCGGCGCAACTTTTCCAAATCGCGATTGGTAAGAATCGGATGCGGTAGCTTCAGCGTGTGGCAGTTCTCCGGCTGCTCTTCGAGAATGTTGCGTTCGGTGCCAATGTAGCTAATCAGCGACATCACCATCTCTTCGCGGATTGGATCAATCGGCGGATTGGTGACTTGCGCAAACAATTGTTTAAAATAATTGAACAGCGGCTGCGGACGGTCCGAGAGGCAGGCCAGCGGAGTGTCCGTACCCATAGAACCGATTGGCTCTTCGCCCTTCGAAGCCATCGGCTCCAAAATCATGCGCAGGTCTTCGTCGGTATAACCGAAGGCCCGCTGGCGCGAGATGATGGTTTCGTGGTCGGAACCGTGCACGCGCGCAGGCTCCGGCAACTGATCCATGGTGATCTGATTGGCCTTGATCCATTTCGCATAGGGCTGACGCGCAGAGAGCTTCTTCTTGATTTCTTTGTCGGCGATGATGCGGCCTTCAACCGTATCCACCAAAAACATTTTGCCCGGCTGCAAGCGGCCCTTGATTTTGACGGTCTCCGGCGCAACCGCAAGCACGCCGGCTTCTGAAGCCAGCACGATCAAATCATCCTTCGTCACGATGTAGCGGCCGGGGCGCAGTCCGTTACGGTCGAGTGTTGCGCCGATCACACGGCCATCCGTAAACGCGATTGCCGCAGGGCCATCCCACGGCTCCATCAATGACGCGTGGTATTCGTAAAATGCGCGCTTGTCCACCAGCATGTGCGGATTCCCCGACCATGCTTCGGGAATGAGCATCGCCAAAACGTGCGCAATGCTGCGACCAGATTGCACAAGCATTTCAACCGCGTTGTCAAAGCTGGCGGAGTCACTGCCTCCCGGCGCAATGATCGGAAACACCTTCTTCATGTCATCGCCGAAAACCGGGGACGCAAGTATTGACTGCCGCGCGTTCATCCACGCGACATTGCCCTTCAGCGTGTTGATTTCACCATTGTGCGCGATGTAGCGATACGGGTGCGCCAACGGCCAGCTCGGGAATGTGTTGGTCGAAAAACGTTGATGCACGAGGCATAGCGCGCTCACTACATCGGGATCGGCGAGTTCGCCGTAAAAATTTGCAATCTGCGGTGCCAGCAGCAAGCCTTTATAGACAATCGTGCGTCCGGAAAGCGATGGAATGTAGAACAGTTCTTTATCTTCAATCTCCGACTCGCGAATTTCATGCTCCGCGAGCTTACGCACAACGTAAAGCTTTCGCTCGAATGTGTCCTCATCCATCTCTGGAGGACAGGCCACAAACACCTGCTGGATATAAGGCTGCGACTGCCGCGCTACGCGGCCGATGGCATCGCCATCGCAAGGTGTGTCACGCCAGCCAAGAACTGAAAGTCCTTCTTCCTTTATGATCCGTTCCAGAATTCCTTCGCATTGCAGGCGCTGATGTTTCTCCACCGGCAGGAACGTCATGCCAACGCCGTACTTTCCGGGCTCGGGCAAAGTAAAGCCGAGCTTGGAGCATTCACGATCAAAAAATTTATGCGGAATCTGGATGAGAATGCCTGCACCGTCACCGGTCTCAGGATCGCAGCCACACGCGCCGCGATGCGTGAGATTGATGAGGACCTGAATGCCCTTGCGAATGATGTCGTGGCTTTTTTGCCCACGAATGCTCGCTACAAACCCCATGCCACAAGCATCGTGTTCATGGGCCGGGTCATATAGTCCTTGTGCCCGAGGAAGGCCGTAAAGCGGTTTCTGGCGCTGCATGGTGTCTACAATCTCCTACAACAGAATCGTCAAATTTAAAGAATAGAATGCCCTCACCGCGATCACTCACGGTGAAGATCGGGTCATGCCTTGGTTGCTTTCTATTATCAATGAGATTGGCTGCAAATCGATTAGAAAAGTGCGATTCAGAATTTCGATGGCGGCAATGGAAATTTTGGAACTGTTTCCCGTTAACTCTTGATCTGAGAGTAAGTTAACAATCTATCGATATTATGCGGCTCGCATTATTTTTTCCCCTGGGAAGCCAACTATTTATTGCCGTTCAGTTTTTCTGATTGTTAAAATCAATAACTCGCATGGAAGCAGTCTGCTGTTTCAGTTATATTCACTGACGGTATGTTACTCACCGGTCGGAAGACAAGCTGGAGCATCATGCGGCCTATTACAACAGGCACGCGAATTACCGTCTTCTGGCCCGGGCGTAGTTGAGCAAAACTTAAGCGAAGCTCAAACGAACCCACTGCCAGTAAAAACTGGTGAGTGGGATTTTTTATGTTCAGCGTAATTTTCCTGGAGGGTTATGCAAGACAGTAGTGTGGGCGATCAAAGCGGGGTGCTCCGATGATTGTGATGAAATTTGGAGGCACCTCCGTTGAAAGCGCGACCGCGATTAAGCGTATCGCTGAAATTGTACGCAGCCGCCGCAAGCAGGATCCCGTCGTCGTTGTAAGCGCCATGGCCAAGGTCACCGATCAATTGGTGGCTATGGGACAAAAAGCTTCTTCAGGCGATGCGGAGGGCGCACTGGAATTATTGCCGGCTTTGAAAGAACGCCATCTTCAGGCTGCGCAGGAATTGCTCAATCCCAAGGTCTTCCAGAAAATTTCCATAAAGCTCGGAAAAACTTTCGATCAACTCGGCGAATTTCTTCGCGGAGTTGCCGCCGTGCATGAACTTTCCCCACGCAGCAGCGACTACCTTCTTTCTTTCGGCGAATTGCTCTCCAGCCAGTTTATTGCTCCAGCTTTTACGGAATTAGGTCTGGAAGCACAGTGGGTCGATTCACGCGAATGCATCGTGACCGATTCCAATCACACTTGCGCCCGGCCCCAGCCCGCGGAAACACGCCAGAAAACTCATGCCATCATGAAGCCGATTTTAGCCAAGCATCGCATTCCGGTCATGGGCGGATTCATCGCATCTTCTTTAGAGGGAATTCCGACGACCTTAGGACGTGGCGGCTCAGACTACACCGCAGCTATTATCGGCGGCGCGCTGGATGCAGACTGCATCGAGATTTGGACCGATGTCGAAGGCATGATGACTACCGATCCGCGGCTTTGCCCCGACGCTCGCACCATTCGGCGCATCAGCTTCAACGAAGCAGCGGAACTCGCATACTTCGGAGCGAAAGTCCTGCATCCTGCGACATTGCTGCCGGCAATTGAGAAAGATATTCCCGTATATGTACTCAATTCACGGAACATCAAAAGCAAGGGGACGCGCATTACTGCGCATGCTCCCAGCGGCAATGAAATGTTTCGGGCGATCACTGCGAAAAACGGTATTAGCCTGGTGAACGTTGTTGCTTCCCGCGGACTGATGGTGCATAACTTTCTGCGGTCGGTATTTGAAGTGCTCGATCAACATGCAGCGACGGTTGATCTCGTCGCGATTTCGGAAGTGAGTTTGTCATTTACGATTGAATCCAAGCGCATGCCCGAAGAGCTGATCGAGAAGCTGGAAAAGATTGCGGACGTGACGAGCGAAGGCCAGCAGGCGATTATCTGTTTAGTCGGTGAAGATATTCATGGACGCCCGGGCATTGCCGCTTCGGTATTTAGCACGATCGCGGATGCTGGCGTGAATATTCGCATGATTTCGCAAGGCGCTTCGGAAATTAACATCAGCTTCGTTGTCAAAGAAACTGATGTGCCGCGGGCGGTTCGCCATCTACACGCGAAGTTCTTTGGAGAAGTGGAAACCAAAACCGAAACCAAGATTTCCTTGCCACGCGTAAACGGCAAGCGTAGCCGTGTTGTCGTGAACTAGTAGCGGTCATTTAAAAAACGAAAAAAACAATCGCAAAAAATAATGAAGATATCCAGCCAATCCAACGTAGTCGAAATTGTCGAGAAGGCCACACTTAACGTAGCGCTTGTGGGCTTCGGCACAGTTGGTAGTTCCGTCGCGAAAATTCTGTCGAGCCACCCCGCGCCCGGGCTTCAACTGACTCATGTCTATAACCGCGCGGTCGCGCGCAAAAAAGTTGATTGGCTGCCAAAAGTAAAGTGGACGGAGGACATCAACGACGTATTGTCCTCGGATGTGGACATTTTCGTTGAAGTCGTCGGAGGGCTGACTCCCGCGGGGGATTGGATCCGCAAGGCATTAAGTTCCGGCAAATCTGTGGTGACAGCGAACAAGCAATTGATCGCGCATCACGGGCCGGAACTCATCGCGCTGGCAAAACAATCCAGGCGTCACATTGCCTTCGGCGCTTCCGTCGCGGGTGGGGTTCCGGTGATTTCCGGATTGCAAGAGGGTTTAGCCGGAGACGAACTCTTTAAGATTTACGGCATTCTTAACGGAACGTGCAATTACATTCTCAGCCAGATCGATAAGCGCGGGATTTCTTTCGATGAAGCTCTTGCCGAAGCGCAGAAGCTCGGCTTTGCGGAGGCCGACCCCACAGATGACGTGGATGGATACGATGCTCGCGCCAAGCTGACCATCCTTGCTCGGGTCGGCTTACACAGTGACGGCAAGCCGGAAAAAGTTCTCTGCCGTTCTATTCGTCCAATCGACACCATCGACTTTGTATATGCGCGCCAGCTGCAATCAACCATCCGTCAAGTTTCCTGGGCGGAGTTGATCGGCAGCGATCTTCTTGCGGCAGTGCAACCGGCCATCGTTTCCGAGTCTTCTCCGCTGGCGAGTGTAGAGGGCGGGCGGAATCTTGTAATGTCCACGGGAAAATTTGGCGGAGAAATCATCTTTGCGGGACACGGCGCCGGCGGAAATCCCACGGCAGTGGCGGTTGTCTCGGACATTCTCGCCATCGCTCGCGCAAAACATGGTGGTACGAATGGTCTTGCCGAAATTACAGCTACACCGCGCAATGTCACCAACGATTACACCTCGCGACACTATTTGCGTTTTATCGTGAAAGATCGTCCGGGAATTATCGCGGCCATTGCCACTGTGCTTTCTGAGAATGACATTAATATTGACTCCGTTCTTCAGAAGCCAGGATATTCCGAGGTCAGTTTGCCATTCGTGATCACTCTCGAATCATGCAAAGCGTCCCTGGTGGAAAAAGCTTTGGAGAAGATGGCCAAGCTCGACTTCATGGTGCGACCCTGCGTGCATTTGCCCGTACTGTAAAATCTGTTTTTTGCAGGCATCGGAAATGAAGTCCATCGTTTCACTCTCGGGCCCTGTAGGCGCAGGTAAAACCACAATCGCGCGCGAGTTCATCGCGCTTTCTTCCGGATCGATCGCGTACATCGAAGGCGATAAGTTCTGGTCGTTCATCGCCAAAAATGAAAACGGACAAACGCGCCACAAAAATTTCCTTACAATCATGGCTTCCATGATTGCCGCCGCCGTTCCCTATGCGCTGGCTGATTACGAAGTGTTGCTCGATTTCTCCATCCCACCATTTTTTCTCGATACGGCAAGAAAGATCGTCAAAGTGCGGGACGTTCCGCTCGACTACGTACTCGTGCGCCCCAGCGAACCAATCTGCGCCGCACGCGCGGCTGCTCGTCCAGAAGGGGCGATTCCCGACTACTCAAGCTACAGCGAGTTTTATGCGACTTTCGATGGAATGGAACGGAACACCATAAGCGACGATAAAAACGATGCGACCGTCATAGCGGATCGTATTCGTGAAGGCTTGGATAGAGGGATGTTTCGGCTGGCCGCTTAACTATTTCTTAAAGAGATTTTCGAAAGCCTGGCGTGCGTCTTGCACGCGATTGCTTCCACCTGGTTTTGCCGGTGAAGCCGATCCGGAAGTGGAAGAAGATGTTTCTTTTTCCAACATTACGCGCATGGAATAAAACGCACAGTTGTTTTTCTTGTCTTTTGGAGAGATGCGCTCCGGAACTTTTTCGGCGCATTCAAAACGGCTTGAGGGATCGAACTGCGTGCACTGCTTGCAGGCGTGCAGTTCAAAGCCGCATTTTGGACATTTGCCGTTAGGATCAATTCCCTGTAGCAAAGTTCCACACTGCGAGCAACGAGAGACGGCACGCGTGGCCGCCATCTGCAAGGGCCGTGGTCCAAACGTATTATCTCTTTTAGGGGCAGATGGGCCTTGCGATGATTTCTGCTTAGGTTCTTCCTTGCGGTCATCCTGATAGCCGCGCTGGCGATACTTCAAATAATCCTCCGTGTGGCGAGACATTGTCTCGCAGCCCCCCGGCTTCTTACAAGCGTAACCAAATAGTGGGAATTCTACTGTTTTAAGGGCGGGGCGACTAAGTTTGCCCCCTGTTTCACCCGAATTGTATTTCCGTATCTCGAATGCTACCATCCGTTTAGTGCCAGCGGTAAGTGGAGGAAGAATATGTCAGATAGAGACAGTGGCAGCAGCATTTTATGGTTTTTGGCCGGACTCGGAATCGGTGCAGTTGTAGGCGTTTTGTATGCACCCCGTGCAGGTAGCGAAACCCGCGAAGCGCTTCGTGTGAAGGCCGAAGAAGGACGTGACTACATGCGCACGCGCGCCAAAGAAGCCAAAGAGCAGGCCGAAGATTGGATGGATCGCGGCCGCGAAGTCATGACCCAACAGAAAGAACAATTCCGCTCCGCTTATGAAGCGGGCCGACAAGCTTATCAGGATGTCACCACGCAGCAGAATGCGCCGAAATCCTAAGTGGAATCGGTGATAGTGCGAGCTTCAACGTACGGAAAGTTTCTATGGAAAACCTACCCATTTTCATTGCTGTAGTTGCCGCAGCGGTGGTATTGCAAGCAGCGATTCTTGGCGGCATGTTTTTCGCCCTGCGAAAAACCAGTTCTCGCGTGGAACAACTGGCACAGGAAGTTACCACAAAAGTATTGCCCACCGCGGAACTCGTGCACTCTATGGTGCTGGAACTTCGTCCCAAGATTGAAAGCACCGCGACCAACGTAAGCGAAACCAGCGCCCTGATTCACTCTCAACTGGAGCGCTTCGATGCCACGTTAAATGACATCATGGACCGCACACGCTTGCAGGTGATCCGCGCGGATGAGTTTGTGAACCGCACACTCGACCGCGTGGAAGAAACTACGGAAATGATGCACCGCACCGTCGTTTCACCGGTAAAGCATATTACGGGCCTGATGCAGGGATTGAGCGTGGGACTGGGATCGTTGTTCGGAACCAAGCGTGAACGCCGCAACGGAGCCAACGTTCCGCAGGATGAAATGTTTATTTAAGAAATTTTGCAGATAGAAAAAAGGCAGCGATTTTTCGCTGCCTTTTCTTGTGCCCGCGAATCTTCACTTTGTGCGCAGCAGGATTTGCGTTCCAGATTCCAACTTTACGTTTTTATCCTGGGAAGCAATTACTGAGTCCTGACTCTGTCCCTGGCTCAATGAAAGGCCCTTCAATCCGCTCACGCCTTGAAAGGTGCGGGGAAGGGGTTGGGCTTTTTGTCCGCTTGGCATCGAATCCTGGGGGCCATTCGGCATGCCGCCGTTATTCCCACCAGCATTGTTCCCACCACCATTATTTCCGCCACCGTTGCCCCCCATAGCTGAACCTGAAGGGTTTGAACCGGCACTGCCGCTCCCGCCCATAGGCGAACTGCCGTTCATACCGGAAGGATTCGATTGTGATGGCGAACCCATATCTCCGCCGCCGTAACCGTTATTTCCGCTTGCGTTGAGCGGCGCTCCTATTCCCTGCACTATCGCGCTCAAAGGAACTTCAGAACCATCTTTCGCAACAATCTTGTCGAACACAATCCCAAGCATCGAAGTCTTGTCATCATGGCTGGAAGCTTTGGCTTCGGCAATATGGCCCATGACTTTGGAACTGCGGGCGATCACAACCTGTCCGTTGGAGAGTAGGTCCTGATCAATTTTCGCCTCTACGGCGTCTCCTTGCTTCGCCTTCTTCGCGTCAATCGTTTTATCCAATTCCACGGGAAGAACGGTACCAGCCGCAAAATGAAGTTTCGGAGTTTGAGGGTTCGCGGACGGAGCGGAAGCCGCACTCGCCGCTTCGGTTGGAGTGCTATTGTTCGCAGCTGCCGTAGCAGAATTTTGCGCAAAACTATTTTGGGCGCATGTGAAGGCAGCCAGGGTCAAAACAGGGCCCGCAATTTTTGTAATCATTCTCATACAAGTCTCCTGCGAATTAGATGCACATCTCAGGGCAATATTTTGCCGCAAAACTTATGCGCGCCAGAACATGCCTTCTAGGGAACCCCGAATATGCCTTCGCAGAACTAAGAATATAGGTATTTAAGGGTACTCAGGCGATCCAACCGCCACCCACCACAACGTCTCCCTCATAGAAAACAGCTGCCTGCCCCGGAGTTACGGCACGTTGCGGCTCATCGAAAACTGCAACAATTTCATCCGGCGAAATCTGTTCGATAGTCGCTGCAGCCGGTTCGTGACGGTGCCGAATCTTGATGCGCACCTGCTTCGGAGCATCCAGCTTTTCGACGGAAATAAGGTTTACGCGCTTGGCCCGCAACGTCTTCGTGTAAAGATCTTCCTGCCCACCGACCACCACCTGCCGCTTGTCGCCCTTGATTTCCAAAACGTACAACGGAGATCCTGTGGCCACGCCCAGTCCCTTACGCTGACCGACGGTGAAATTGTGTATGCCCGTGTGCTCGCCGATCACTGTGCCGTTCGCAGTGACAAGTTCGCCGGAAGTGCTAGGCAAAGCTTCTCCCTGCTCGGCAAGATAGGCATCGATGAAATTCTTGTAGTCACCGCCGGGAACAAAACAAATTTCCTGGGAGTCTGGCTTCTCAGCCAAAGCCAGACCATGCTGGCGGGCAAGTTCCCGCACTTGTGGCTTGATCATGCCGCCGAGCGGAAAAAGTGTCCGGCTCAACTGGTCTTGAGTAAGTCCAAAAAGGAAATAAGTCTGGTCTTTCGCTAAATCTACCGGACGCTTGAGAAGCCAGCGGCCCGAAGCGTCGTCGAATTCCAAGCGGGCGTAGTGGCCGGTGGCAATCGCATCGGCGCCAATTTGCTGTGCCACTGTAAGTAGCTGATCAAACTTCAAGTGATTGTTGCAGAGGCTGCATGGGATCGGCGTTCGCCCGGAAAGATACTCCTCTACAAACGGACGAACAACTTCCTTCTCGAAACGATCTTCATGGTTCACCACGTAATATGGAATGCCGATGGCCTCAGCGACGCGGCGCGCGTCATAGACATCGTCGAGCGAGCAACAACGCCCATGCACTTGTTCCGGCATACCTTCCTTGCCAGCGAGGCGGCGCTGATTCCATAGCTGCATGGTCAGGCCGATCAGTGAATGCCCCTCGGCGTGCAGCATGGCCGCAACGGTCGAGGAATCCACTCCCCCCGACATGGCAATGGCAATGGTCTTGGGCTGAAAATTCGGCTTAGGATTTGAATCGGGCATTTTGTGATGACAGTCAGCTATACACTAATTGCGAACTTCTTGTTTATTGTAAATGGGCGACAACTCGCGCAGGCGAGCAATTGTTGCCGGAATTAGCTCAATGGCGTAATCAATATCTTCCTGCGTATTCTGTTTTCCCAAACTGAAGCGGATACACGCACGGGCGCGATCCGCGCTTAGTCCCATTGCTGTCAGAACGTGCGAAGGTTCGAGCGCTCCGGAAGAGCAAGCAGAGCCGGTAGAAACTGCCAATCCCTTAAGATCGAGCGCGATAATCAGCGCTTCCCCTTCAATGTGATCGAAATAAATGTTGGTCGTATTCGGGACCCTTGGCGCGCCTTCACCATTCACTCCAGTTGCATCCACCTCAAGCAACGCGCGCTCCAAACGGTCGCGCATGGCAGCTATTTTTGCGATGCCGCCATTTTGCAATGCAGCTTGAGCAATCTCGACAGCTTTCCCTAACCCAACGATTCCCGCTACATTTTCCGTTCCAGCACGGCGCGAACGTTCGTGACGGCCACCGCGCATCATGGCTTCGAGAATCGTTCCCTTTCGCACGTACAACGCGCCAACGCCTTGCGGCGCATGAAATTTGTGTCCCGAGATGGAAAGCAGATCGCAGCCGATAGCATTTACGTTCAGCGGAACTTTGCCCGCGGCCTGTACTGCATCGGTGTGAAAGTAAACATCGGACTCAGTGGCAATCTTCCCAATTTCTTCGAGCGGCTGAAGGACCCCGGTTTCATTATTGGCCATCATGATGGAAATCAGCTTCGTGTTCGGACGAATCGCACGCCGCACATCGTTTGGATTTACAAGTCCACGACCGTCGACAGGAACAAATGTGACCTCGTGCCCTGTTTCTTGAAGATGCTTCACGCTATTCAACACCGCATGGTGTTCAATCGTTGAACTGATGAAGTGATCGCCGGGCTGCACTAATCCGAAGATCGCCAGATTGTCGGCTTCCGTTCCCCCGCTGGTGAATACCACTTCCGAAGCGCGGCATCCAAGCAATGTCGCCACAGATTCTCTTGCGCGCTCGACTGCGGCCCGCGTCTCCTGACCGTAATGGTGAATCGACGAGGCATTGCCAAAGTGCTCGATGAAAAATGGCTGCATGGCCGTAAGCACTTCCGGAAGCACCGGAGTCGTGGCGTTATTGTCGAGGTAAACTCGCCGCATACATTTCAATTCTAACTATTGCCTCTGGAATCAGCAATTTACATTCAATTCTCTGCGCGCCAGCACCTTGCCCAAAGAACGCAAATGTTTGCATAAATTGGGATGCAAACCTATCTTAAGCCATTGATTCTAAAGATGCTGGCGATGGCCCTCAGGGTGCTTTATATGTTGCTGTAAGTCAATCTTTGTAGAAAGGCGCCACCACGCAAATGCGCTCGGTTCGTCTAATTGCAGCGACAATTTTTTTACTGACATTAACCTTGGCAGGATCGGCGTTTGCCGATTCTACCGTCACCATGGGACTCACCGGAGTTTCGGGAAATAACGGCGGGGGCGTCTATACGTATCCCTACTATTTTTCGGTCAACGGTGGAGCTTCCACGCCTCTGATCTGCGATACCTATGACAACGAAGTGTTCGTCGGTGAAAGCTGGACAGCCAATGTCTCCAGCCTGCTGAGCGGCACTGGATTGTTCGGTGTGAACACGCAGAAATATGAAGCGGCCGGTTTGATCTTTGAAAACATTCTTTCCGGAAATATCGATCCGACCGTAGGAAACTGGGCAATTTGGGGCTTATTCTCTACCAACGCCTCGAGCAATAGCTTCTACACAAGTAGCGGCGCCGCTGGCCTGGCATCAACCTACATGGGCTTGGCGTTGAATTCCAACCCTGACCAGTTCTCAAACCTGGTTCTTTATACGCCCATCGCTGGTTCACAGAGCCAAGGTGGATTACCGCAGGAATATATCGGTATATCCATGCCTGAGCCGGGAACCATTGCTTTCCTGATGATTACTCTTCTCTTCGGAGCGGCAGTGATCACTTTTAGAAAGCAACTCGGCGTGAAGTATGCAGTGAATGCCTAAAAATACGATCGGCGGCGCTATATGCGCCGCCGATTCCTTCCTCAGCTTTAGAATTCCTTTATAACTTCATCTCTTCCCTTTTACTCTTACCTCTTAATCTTTTACCTCTTACTCTTTTATCCATCGCTACCCAGTGCTGCGGATAAGCGGGCCCGACGTATTCCGCGCGGGGGCGAATCAAGCGATTATCATCCAACTGCTCGATCACATGGGCAGTCCATCCGCTGACGCGCGAAACAGCGAAGATCGGCGTAAACAAATCCACATTGATTCCCAGCGTGTGGTAGGTCGAGGCCGAATAGAAATCCACGTTCGCATTCAGCTTCTTCTCCGTTTTCACGAATTCTTCAATGTTGTGCGACATCTCGTACCACTTTTCCTGTCCATTCGCCTTGCACAGATCGTGTGACATCTTCCGCAGATGTGTCGCCCGCGGATCTTCGGTGTGATATACGCGATGTCCGAAACCAGGCATTTTTTTCTTCTGCGCAAACATGTCCTTTACATATTCAATAGGATCTCGACCGGACTTATCGATGGCCTCAAGAATCCGGAAAACCGCCTCGTTGGCCCCGCCGTGCAATGGACCTTTTAACGCCCCGATCGCCGCAGTGGTTGCGGAGTGCATATCGGAAAGCGTTGCCGCGGTGACCCGGGCGGCAAATGTGGAGGCGTTTAATTCATGGTCGGCATGAAGAATCAAGGCAATATCGAAAGCGCGTTCTGCCGTGGAAGAAGGCTTGCTGCCGCTCAACATCCAGAGAAAATTTGCGGCGTGGGAAAGCGAAACATCCGGCTTGACCACATCCTTGCCGTTCCGCAGCCGGTCATAGGCTGCCACGATCATGGCGATCTGCGAAGTCAGTCGAATTGCCTTGTTGACGTTGGCATTGTGATCGTTCAGCTTTTCTTCCGGATCATAAAACGATAGCGCTGAGACCGCCGTCCGAAGCACATCCATGGGCAACGCACTCTTGGGAGCGCTCCGGAGCAAGTCGATAATCGCGGGATCCATCTTCCGTTCTGCGGCAAGCTTTTCGTGCACTTGCTTCAATTCATCTTTCTTCGGCAGACGACCGTTCCACAGCAGGAAGCAGGTTTCTTCAAAATTGGAATGATCGGCGAGTTCGTGAATGTCGATGCCGCGATACGCCAAAACTCCCCGGTCTCCGTCAATGAAACAAATGCTGGAGTTTGTGGCGACAACTCCCTCGAGTCCTTTGGGAGCATGAGTCACGGTGCTGGACATGGAACCTCGCTGTATATTTGGATTTCCGTTGTGGCCGCACGGAAAGGTGGGGCGTGCCGTCGCAACTAATTTTTATACGCTAAAACGTTGAACTTTTCCAATCTCGCGTTCACTTTGGTAATGTACAAGATTCCATTTAGAAACCTAATTCGCATTATGGAGAGTTGCTCCTGGTGCGAATCTCCTTTTTGTATAATCGCGTTTCACCATTGCGCTTGAAATGGCAGGAGGCAAAGTGCCAAAAGCAGAAATCGGCATTATCGGCGGCAGCGGGCTGTATGCCATGCCTGGTTTAACAAAGACCAGTGAAGTTAAACTGAAAACGCCTTTTGGCGCGCCTTCCGACGCTTACGTATTGGGAACACTGGAAGGCCGGAAAGTCGCTTTTCTCGCCCGCCATGCCCGCGGACATCGCATTCTTCCTTCGGAATTGAACTTTCGTGCAAATATTTATGGATTTAAGCAGCTCGGTGTGGAGCGGATTATTTCCGTCTCGGCGGTGGGATCGCTAAAAGAAGAACACAAGCCTTTGGATTTCGTAATTCCTGACCAATTCTTCGACCGCACACGCCATCGCGTGGATACCTTCTTTGGTAATGGCATCGTTGCCCATATTTCTTGTGCCGATCCGATTTGCGGAGAACTCGCAGGCGTTGTGCACTCCGCATGCAAGAAAGCTAACATCACGGGAAAGCGCGGCGGAACCTACATTTGCATGGAAGGTCCGCAATTTTCCACGAAAGCCGAATCCAATGTTTACCGCAGTTGGGGGATGGATGTCATCGGCATGACGAATTTGCAGGAAGCAAAACTCTCGCGCGAAGCCGAGATCTGTTACGTGACCGTTGCCATGGTCACTGACTACGACTGCTGGCATCCGCATCACGATTCCGTAACAGTGGATCAAATTGTCGCTGTGCTTGTAAAAAACGCAGAGAATGCCAGCAACCTTGTCCGCGAAAGTGTAGCGGCCATGCCCAAAGATCGCGCATGTAAATGCGGATCAGCTTTGGCTCATGCGATCCTGACCGATCGGAAGAAAATTCCCGCTGCAACAAGACAGAAACTAAAACTGATTCTCGACAAATACTTGAAAGCCAAAAAATCATGAGCATACTTGCCGTCGGTTCCATCGCTTTCGACAATATCGCTACGCCCTCCGGCCGCGCCGACAATATTCTCGGCGGATCAGCCACTTACTTTTCTCTTGCCGCCAGCTACTTCACGGATGTTTCCGTTGTAGCCGTAGTCGGCGAGGATTTCACGGCAGAACATGAAAATGTTTTGAAGCGCCGCGGCGTGGACACGCGCGGCATTGAGCATGCCGCGGGAAAAACTTTCCGCTGGGGCGGACAATATCTGGACAATCTGAATGAAGCAAAGACCGACTTCACCGAGTTGAATGTCTTTGAAAAATTCCAGCCGCGAATTCCCAGCGATTATAAGCAGTGCCGCTTCCTATTCCTGGGAAATATACATCCCTCTTTGCAAGCCGCAGTTCGCCAGGAGATGGGACACGTCGAACTTACCGGCGGCGACACCATGAACTTTTGGATTCAAAGTGCGCGCAAGGAACTGATCGAAACGTTAAAGCTCGTCAATGTTCTTCTCATTAATGACGGCGAAGCCAAAATGCTGGCCAGCGAAAAAAGTCTTCCTCGCGCCGCTCGTAAGATCCTGGCACACGGGCCGCAGGCAGTCGTAATTAAACATGGGGAATATGGCGCAACCATTTTCTTTCGCGAAGGCGCTTTCGGCATTGGGAGTCATCCCTTTCGCGCTCCGGCATTGCCTCTCGATGAAGTCAAAGATCCGACCGGTGCTGGCGATTCCTTTGCCGGAGGCTTTATGGGATACATTGCCTCCCAGCCAGACCTGAACCGCGAAGTCTTGAAGCGAGCTCTGTTCTATGGTGGCGTCATGGGATCGTTCGCCGTAGAAAGTTTCGGCACGGAACGGTTGCAGTCGTTAAGCCGTGAACTCATCGAAGAGCGTTTCCAAATTTTCCGCGAACTCACGCACATCGAATGAAACCAAGACCTACAGGCGACGGGGACCAGGAAGTTTTACTTGTAGGGCAAATCGCCGGACTGGTTTCCGTCTTCGCGTTTCTTGTCTATCTTCGCCACAATCAAATTTTGCTCTACGGCGATGCAATCGCTCATATCAACATCGCGCGTCGGGTGTTTGATTCGCGCACTCCAGGCCTGTTGCAGCTGGGTACCGTCTGGCTTCCCTTACCTCATCTATTGATGGTTCCATTTTTACTATCAGATTGGCTTTGGCAAACGGGCATCGGCGGGTCTGTCCCGTCGATGATTTCCTACGTTCTGGGCGTGATCGGGATCTTTCGTCTTGTGCGCGACGCACTCAGTAAAGAGAGCAAAATGGGCGCACGGATCGCCGCGTGGGGTGCAGCGGTCATTTTCGGCGCCAATCCGAACCTGATTTATATGCAGGCCACGGCGATGACCGAGTCGCTGTATCTCGCGTTGTTTGTATGGGCGTTCGTTTATTTCAGCGAGTTCGCGCGGTCGCTTCCGGAAGCTACGAACAAACCAGCCTTGCTCAAATGCGGACTCTGTCTGGCCGCGGCATCCCTCACTCGTTATGACGGATGGTTTTTGATTGGGATATTTTTCCTCGCCGCACTGGTGCTCATTCTGCGCTCCGGAAATTTCCGCACATTCAAGGTCGGCTTCGCGCAATTCACCCTGATCCTTGCGGCTATGCCAATTTTGTGGCTCGGCTATAACGCGGCGGTCTATCGCAATGCGCTGGAGTTCGCCAACGGTCCGTATTCCGCCAAAGCTATTGAGAAGAAAACAGCAATTCCCGGATTTCCGCCACATCCCGGCACAAATGATCTCCCTGTC
>DASXCC010000218.1:0-14845 GCA_036491415.1 Terriglobales bacterium
GTTACGGAAGAACGTGTACTCAAGAAAATCAAGCGGATTTTAGGCCTGTAAAGCTTGCCCCAGTTCTTCCCATTCGCTCATGAGCGACTGCAATTCTTCGCGGCGCGAATTTAACTTCTGCGTGAGGCGTTGCATTTCTTCGGCGCTGACAAAGGTAAGAAGAGCAGTTTCGCAGTCGGAAATCGCGGTTTCCACGCGCGAGATGTCTTCTTCAATTTCCCGGAAGCGATCTTCCATTTGTTTGCGCTTGATAGGATTCAGGCGCTTTGCTTTTTCTGATTTCTGATCTTCCTTCTGTTCTTCTTTCTGTTCTGCCGACGTGGTGACTTCGGTTTTCCCTCGATTGCCGTTGGCGGGTTGCTGCGCTGGTCGTGGAACTTCAAGCTTGCGAACGGATTGTTGAAGCAACTCCGCTCCCCCCTGTTTGCGCCACACATAGTCTTCATAGTTGCCGGGATAAATTTCTACGCGGCCTTCGCCGATCTCGAACACCCGGGTGGAAAGCTTGTCGATGAAGTAGCGGTCGTGCGAAACAAAGACGACGGTGCCCGTGTATTTGCTGAGAGCGTCAAGAAGAACGTCCTTGGCACGCATATCCAGGTGGTTGGTGGGTTCGTCGAGCAGAAGAAAATTGGCCGGATGCAGCAACATGCGCAGCAAGGCATAGCGATTGCGCTCGCCGCCGGAAAGAACGCCGATACGTTTGAAAACATCGTCTCCGGAAAAAAGAAAACAACCGAGCAGGCTTCGCAACTCGGTTTCGGTGGAGCGCGGCGAGGCTTCGCCCAAATCCTCCAGAATTCGTGCATCGGGATCGAGCTCTTTGTATTGGTCCTGCGCGAAATAATCCACCAGCACGTTGTGACCGAGCTTGTACTCGCCGTGGGTTAGCGGTTCGGTTTGCGCCAGTAATTTAATGAGCGTGGACTTTCCGGCTCCATTCACCCCGACCAGGGCGATGCGGTCGCCTTTCTCAACTATAAAATTTACTTTGCTAAAGACCTGTTTTTCGCCATAAGACTTGGCAACATCGAGAAATTCCGCGACGATGCGCCCGCTAGGCTTGGGCTGGGGAAATGAAAAATGGATGCTCTGTTCTTCTTGCGGAATCTCGATGCGTTCGATCTTTTCAAGCTCTTTGATCCGGCTCTGCACCTGCTTGGCTTTTGTCGCCTGATAGCGAAAGCGATTGATGAAGACTTCCAACTGCTCAATCCGTTCTTTCTGGCTGCGATAAGCGGCTTCCAGCTGCTCCCGGCGCTGCGTTTTCTGCGTGAGATATTTGTCGTAGTTTCCGCTGTAGAGATGAATGCGCTTGTTCCAGATTTCGCAGGTGCGGTTCACCGTTACATCGAGAAAATAGCGGTCGTGCGAGATCAGCACAAACGAATAAGGATACTTTGCCAGATATTCTTCCAGCCAATTGCGGGCTTCAAGATCGAGATGGTTCGTAGGTTCATCGAGCAATAAGAGATTCGGTTGTTGCAGGAGCAATTTCACCAGCGCAATGCGCATTTGCCACCCACCGGAAAATTCCTCGGTGTTGCGCGTCCAGTCTTTCTTATGAAAACCCAAACCTGTGAGGACGGTGCCCACTTGCGCCTCGAGAGCATAACCATCGCGGGTACGAAATTCGTGCTCCAAGCGGTGAAAGCGATCTGCGACTTGCTCGTACTCCGCTGACGCATGATCGAGTTCGGCCATTTTGCGCGTCAGGTCTTCCATCTCCTGCTCCATGGCGCGGAGTTCGGAGAACACGGCCATACACTCCGCGAAAACGGTGTGACCGGAAAGCGAAAGCCCGTCCTGGGGAAGATATCCGGCGCTCGTGCCTTTGGCGACGATGATGGACCCGTAGTCGAGCGTCTCGATGCCGGCGAGAATCTTCATCAGCGTGGATTTGCCGGTGCCGTTCGCGCCAACCAGACCAATGCGGTCGCGGTTGGTGATGAGCCAATCGGCTTGCTCAAACAAAAGTTTGTGGCCGTAGCGTTTTCCGGCGGACGAGAGCTTAATCATGGACAGCTTTTATCGTCTCATGAAGGGATGGTTTGTGGTGAAGGCGACTATCGCGCTATCGCAAGACGCACTGGGCCGATCTGCTGCAGCGCCCGATCAATCACCGCCTGAATTTCCCGCGCATACTTTACCTCGCGGCCTTTGGCCAGAATTTTGCGGGCTTCTTCCGCGGAAAACCACGTGGGATCGCGCTGGAACTCCTGACATGGCAACATTTCTTCGATTTCCATGAGGAATGCTTTCACGGCATACTCGCGCACACCGGGCGGCTTCCAGAAAACGCCTTTTGAATGCAGGTAGAGATGAAAGTGTTTGGGTTCGATGGTGCCATGCGCGCCAGCTTCTTCCATAGCTTCGCGCTCCGCAGCCTGGCTGTGCGACATGGTGTGTTCCGGATTGCCTTTGGGAAAAGTCCACTTAGCGCCGCTGTTGGCGTGGACTAAAAGAAATTCAATGGAACGCCCCGCCCGTCGATAACAGACGGCGGCCACCTGCAATGGAATGGCAGACTCGGGAAATCTTGTCGTGGCCATGTGGTGTCGCGTCAGCAACCTTTCCGCTGAAGTCAAAACACTTTTCACAATACTCTGAAGATATTGCATGAATGTTAAATAGCAACAAAAAAGGTGCAATTGCGGAGTTACGAAAGATGTACAGAATTCATCGAGAATTCATCGCAGAGAGAACTTATAGGCCCGCACCGTAAACGGGGATGGCCGCGCCGGTCACATCTTTTCCGGCGTCGCTGGCTAACCAGACAATAAGCGACGCGATGGAGGTGGGCTGCACCCACTGTGAGGTGTCGGCTTTCGGCATTGCCGAGCGATTGGCGGCGGTGTCGATGGTTCCGGGAAGAATGGAATTCGCGGTGATGCCCGCGTCTTTATTTTCGCGCGCGATTGTGCGAACGAGTGAAACGACAGCGGCTTTTGAGGCGCTGTAGGCCCCAACGGTCGGGCCCGGATCTTCGGCGGCGCGGCTGCCGATGGCGATGATTCGCCCGGAGCGCGCCTGGCGCATGGCAGGAATGACTGCACGAAACATGTTGAATGCGGCTTTTACGTTCACATCAAACATGAACTGGAAAGTTTTGTCGTCGGTTTCGGCGATGGGCTTGCCTCCGGCGAACGCTCCCACCAAGTGGGCAAGGACGTCGATCCGTCCAAAGCGGGAAAGAGTTTGCTCCACGAGATTTTTTACGGCAGCGGTATCGAGAAGATTCGCGGGGACCGCGGTGAACGCGGAACTCTTAAATTCCGATTGCTCGATTTTGGAAGAGACGCCCACAACGGTTGCGCCAGCATCGAGCAAAGTTTGGGTAACTGGATTTCCGAGACCACCGTTGGCACCGGTGACAATGATGACTTTTCCCTTGAGATCACTCATACGTTCCTGACTTTTTTATTGTGCAGCTTTTGTTTGCCGCTTTTTCTGTGCAGCTATTTTTGGGTAGCGAATTAAAAATCCGCGACACAATCAACTCGGTAAGTTTACGCAGTCTTCTTCTTTTCCAGGTTAGCCATGGCCTGCTGGATGGCGGCGAGTACATTCTCGTCTCCCATCACCGTATTGAGCATGATGTGGTAAAGAGCGCGCGTCGGCCAGTCTGCATTGAAGTAGTGGCGGACAAATTCCACCCGGTCGCGATCCACGGTATCAAGCAGTTCGTTGGCTTCATTTTCATTTTTGCCCTGCTCGAGAACGCGCCGGAACTTCTCCGCCCGCGGAGCATAGAGGAATACGTGAAAGGCATCCGGCCGGCCGCGCAAAAGATAAGGAGCGCCGCGCCCTACAAAAATGCAATTGCCCTGCGCTGCAACTTTATTGAAAACCTGAGTGCCCAGCGCGACCCAGCGATCGGTATCAAAAACGTTGACGGTGCTGATATTGGCGCTGCGTTCAAAACTACCGCGCCAGAAAACTTTTGCCAGCCGTTGAAAACGGCTGTCAATGCGCTCTTCACAGCGTTGCACAACCGACTGCTCAACGTTGGCAAGCTTGGCGATTTCCTGCGTGAGTTCCTGGTCCCAAAGTTTCCAGCCCAGACGACGGGAGAGTTCCGCGGCAATTGCGGCTGCTCCCGAACCATATTCGCGCTCGATCGTAATAATGCGGAACATGAACAACAGCCCCTTGCCCAGTATTTATCACAACTCAGCTAGCGAATCCAAACTTTGGGTTCGACGGACAATCCCGGCCGCAGATTGTGTTGCGGGTCCTGGCCTTTTTCAAAGATAATTTTGACCGGAATACGCTGCACAACTTTCACGTAGTTGCCCGTAGCATTTTCCGGCGGCAGAAGACTGAAACGGGCCCCGCTGGCTCCCGCGATGCTCTGCACTTGCCCTTTGTAGTCATGGTCAAGAGCGTCCACGGAAATGGTTACGCGCTGGCCCACGTGCATATCTTTCAACTGGTTCTCTTTGAAGTTAGCAGTGACCCACAAATCGTCTTCGGTGAGAGGAATGATGGTGAGCAATTGTTGACCGGGCTGCACGTTCTGTCCGACTTCCACGGTACGGTTGCTTACGATTCCATCTACTGGCGAGATGACCTGCGTGTACAGCATATCGAGCTTGGCTTTATCCAAAGCAGCTTTCTTGGCTTCGGCCATGGCGCGAGCGGCATCGGCGCGCGCGCGGATGGAAGCGACCTGCTGCGGAGCTGTTGCGGAATAACGAAGATCGGCTTCGGCCTGTTCGAGTTTTGCTTGCGCCTGCGTAACCTGATGCTGCGCGCCCACCGCAGCAGCGCGGGCTGCTTCGAGCCCAGCAGCGCGGGCTTTCGATGAGGCCACAGCCTGATCGTACTGCTGCTCAGAAATTTCCTGCTTGTCCACTAACTGCTTGTACCGTCCCAAATCATTTTGTGCTTTTACGTTGTTGGCTTCCGCCTCCGCTTGCTGGGCGCGAGAGGCGTCGAGCTGCTGGCGGGCCACGGAGATTCCAGCGCGCGCCGCATCGACATCAGCCTGCGCCGTGCTTACCTGGCTTTCCGTGTTCACAGAAGTGATGGGGACATTCGCCTCCGCGGCTTTGGCCTGAGCCACCGCATTGTCGTAATCCGCCTGCGCCTGTTGCAAGGCAACTTGATAGTCCGCTGGATCGATTTGCAGCAGGGTGTCGCCTGCATGTACGAGCTGGTTGTCTTCAATCTGCAATTTCAACACGTGACCGGAAATACGCGCGCTGATGGGGTTAAGGTGGCCATCAATCTGCGCATCGTCGGTAGATTCGTAGCTGGTGAGATAGCGCCATACAAAAAAGCCGACGACCACCAGCACAATGACGCCGGCAATCACAAAGATGCGGAAGCGCGGATCGCGGGCGTTCAGCTTCCGCTTCCACTGCATATCTTTTTCGTCGGCGTGATGCTCTTGTTCCTGCTCGTGTTCTTTTTCGTTTTCAGTTTCAGTTGGTGTCATGTTCGTACCAATCTTCTCGTATCAATCTTATGTTCATTTATGGTTGATGAGTCATTAAATATTGCTTTACGCCTTCTTCCGCATAGCCAATCGCACGGGCCAACTCCACCTTCGCCACGTTGTGAGCATAGAGGCTGGCAATGTAGCTTTCGTTGGCTGAGGCCAAAGATTCCTGCGCCTGAACGACTTCTAAATTGTCCGTGACTCCAGCCGTAAAACGGTCGCGGGCTTGCGTCAAAGCCTGATTCGCAAGGTCCACGGAACTTTGCGCTACTTCCACTTGTTCGGAAGAGGCCTCAAGATCAAGCAAGGCGGTGCGGACTTCGTAATCAATTTGCCCGCGAAGGTTCTCGAGGTTTTGCTGGTCCTGACGAAGCGTGGCTTCCGCCTGCAAAGCGTCCGCGTGGGAACGATTGCCCTGGAAGATCGGGACCTTTAATGTAGCGGCGATTTGATACGTGTTTTCGACATCGCCGGGGGTAACGGATGTATCTCCGTAGCTGCCGCCAACTGCCAGCGTAGGCAGATGTTCAGCGGTTGCCGCGCGGCGGAAAAACTGCGCTGAGCGCACCTGCTGTTGCGCGGCCAGAAAGTCTGAGCGATAACTGTACGCGCGCTGCAGAGCGGCATCTAACGGCATGGGCGTCAAAGGCTGATAAGGCTCTTTTTCGACAAGCGTAAATTCCTGGCCAATAGGCAATCCAATGACGCGGGCAACGGTCAGCTTTTGTTTCGCGAAATCATTTTTGGCGACGATCAGTTGCTGCCTGCGCGCCTGAAATTCCACCTGTGCGCGAAGGGAATCAATTGCCGGACTGACGCCAGCCGTTTGCTGATCGTGGGCTTTATTGAAGAGAGCTTCTGCGGTGTTGACTTCGGCTTGCGCAGTATCGACTCGTGCTTCCGCGGCAATGGCCTGCAAGTATGTATAACCCACGGCAAGTACAACAAGCTCACGAGCGTTTTTATAGGTATACGCGACGGCCTTTTCATTTTGCGAAGCGCCACGCTCGCGGTTCCAGGCGTTCCAGTCAAAAAGAGTTTGCGAGAAATTCAAGCGCGCATCGAAAAATCCGAAGGGACCAACGAGTTTGGGGATTCCGGCAAAGGCCGGTCCGGTAAAGCGGAAACCTTCCGCCGCTAAATTGATGCGGGCAACATTCTCGCTGACGGCTCCTGAAACATTAGGAAGTAGCGCGCTTAACTCCTGCCATTTCTGGCCACGCGCCTGCAGGGTGGTATCGCTGGTCAGCAAAATTCCCAGATTGTTTCTCAAGCCACGAGCAATTGCGTCTTTAAAAGAAATGGGCAAAACTTCCGAGGTGGCTTTTCCTTCCGGCACGCTACCCATGTATGGGTTCTGCGGAGAAGAAGGCGCACTCTGCGATGCTCCGCCGCTCATGCCGCCCGAACTGCGAGACGAAGATTGCGACGAGGAGGATTCCGAGGACGATCCTTCCGAAGACGAACCGCCGGAGCCGCCGATTTGCCCGTAAGCCGAGGGCAAAGTCAAAGCCAGGCTCGCGGCGCCAACCGCCAGGACTCGAGAAATGCTTTTAAACGATTGATGAAACTGCTTGCTCTTTTCTTTCATAGAAACGAGAACAACCTTACTTGACAAAGGCTGTCTGACCTAAGCAGGCCAACAGGTTATCTTGATTCAGTTTTCTGGCTTATAGATGCAAATGATTGCTAAGGCGTACTGAATTTCCAGAAAATTACCGCGAACGCTTCCCTGTATTGCCCACTTGAGTATAACGAAAACAACTGGTCAGGTGATCGTTGACCATCCCAGTGGCCTGCATGAAGGCATAACAAATGGTCGTGCCGACGAAATTGAAGCCGCGTTTTTTGAGGTCTTTGCTCATGGCATCCGACTCTTTTGTACTGGCTGGTACATGTTTATGGGCGCTGCGGGAATTGACGATCGGACCGCCTCCGCTGAATTGCCAGATGTAGCGATCGAAGGATCCGAACTCTTTTTGCACGGCGAGAAACGCTTTCGCATTACGAATCGCAGAGTTGATTTTTAGCTTGTTGCGAATAATGCCGGCGTCCTGCAACAGACTTTGTACTTTTTTCTGATCATAAACGGCGACGAGAGCGGGAACAAAGTTATCGAAAGCCGCGCGATAATTTTCACGCTTCTTTAAAATCGTGTCCCAGCTCAAGCCGGCTTGCGCGCCCTCCAGAATCAGAAATTCAAAGAGCGTGCGATCGTCGTGCACAGGCGTGCCCCATTCTTTGTCATGGTAGAGAATGGCGAGTGCGTTATTGGCCCAAGTGCAGCGAACAATTTCTTTTTCTTTTGCGAATTTCATAATTAGGACTGCACCATCTTAAACGACGACACTCTTATGAAGCTGTACTTACAGCTTGGTTTTGATCTTGCCGTGATTTGTGGCTATACTCCTTGCTCATGAAAGGCAATCAGAAGGTCATCAACGAACTCAACAAGGCTCTTCGCGAAGAGCTTACCGCCATCAACCAGTATTTCCTTCACGCAGAAATGTGCGAGAACTGGGGTTACACCAAACTTTCCGAATACATCAAGAAGCAATCGATCGGAGAGATGCGGCATGCGGAGTCATTGATGGAACGCATTCTGTTCCTCGATGGCATTCCGACGATGGACCCGTTGAAGCTTTCGATTGGCTCGAACGTCCGTGACATGATCCAGGGGGATTTGGATCTCGAGGTCTCCGCTGTTGCGCAATACAACAATGCCGTGCAGATCGCGACTGAACAGAAAGATAACGGATCGCGCGATTTGTTCGTTGCACTTCTTAAAGATGAAGAAGACCACGTGGATTGGCTCGAGGCACAAATGCATCAGATGAAGGAAATGGGCTACGAGCGCTATCTGACGATGCAGACGGGCGAGTTCGAAGAAGAGAAGTAGGCCGAAATAATCTTCATCTTTCGATTTTAATTTTCCATCCAATAGACATGTAGTTATCACAGTTTTTTCGCGCACATGGAAGTGTGCGCAGAAATTTGCACGTGCGTTAAATGCGTGTAATCACTGTGGTTGTCCTTCATGACCCATCGAGTGCTCCTTTTGTAACTTGGCACTTCTTTCGGCAATTCTATAGAGTCGTGAGACACCCTTGCCTCTGCGCCCTTTCGGCCCGCTACGTGCATCATAAAGACGATGTATACCGCGGAATGCGGCTAGGCGTGAAATTTTTGGATGGTTTAGGAATGAAGTACATGGGTCGAATCGCGAGTTTCCTGGCAATCGTTCTGTTGGCAACTCTGCCGCTTAGCGCCCAGGTATATGCGCCGCCGGTCAATAATCTCATTGCCAACGCCTCGGCCAGCCTGAAGCAGCCTGACGATTCCCTGCTTACCATTACCAAACGAGTGGACGAAGTAAATGTTCTGTTCATAGCGACCGACAAGCACGGGAAGTTCGTCCGCAATCTGAACCAGACCGATTTCAGCTTTCTCGACAATCATCTGCCGCCGGAGTCCATCATCAGCTTTCACAGCGACACGGACTTGCCCATTGAAATGGGCTTGCTTGTGGACACCAGCGGATCGGTGCGCGAACGGTTTGCGTTTGAGCAGGATGCGGCCACAGGATTTCTGGACCATGTGATCCGTCAGCATTTTGACCAGGCCTTCGTGGAAGGATTCAGCAGCCACGCGCAGATCACGCAGGACTTTACGGACAATCCAGTCCTGCTGTCCGTGGGAATCCGCCACATGCGCGACGGTGGCGGCACGGCGATGTTTGACGCCATCTACCACGCTTGCAAAGAGAAATTTAAAGACAGTCCCGATCACGCTGTACGGCGCGCTCTGATTATCGTCAGCGATGGCGAGGACAACCAGAGTGAAGTTTCCGAAGCGCAGGCAATTGAAGCCGCGCAACGCGCGCAGGTGACTATTTATACGATTTCCACGGATGACAGCGGCCTGGTTCTTCGCGGCGATCAGGTGATGCAACAGATTGCTGACGCCACCGGCGGACGGGCTTTCCTGCCTTACAAGATAAAAGATATTACGCGGTCATTCTCAGCGATTGAAGATGAACTGCGCAGTCAGTACGTAGTTTCGTATCATCCTGCCGGCTTCAACGCCGATGGCGCTTATCGCTCGATTCAAATCACCGCGCTGAAAAAAGATTTACAAATACGGGCGCGCAGAGGGTACTACGCGCCACGCCCGTAATTTTTCCCAGCCAACTTTTTTCTGATATCCATTTTCTGATATCCATTTTTTTTGATACCCATTACCCATTAAGTTCTCTGATAACAATTAAGCGCTAATTGTGGCCTCTTCTGTAGCCTTCTGCTGCAGCCTTGGCGGTTGATAGGTTCCCGGAATCACACGGAACGAAATGCTCAAGCGGTTCCAGCTGTTGATTGTGACTACGCCCATCGTCAAGTCCACAAGTTCCTGCTCCGAAAAGTGCTCTCGAGCTTCTTCAAAAACGTCGTCGGGCACATGAGTTTCCGAGACGAGCGTCACGGCCTCCGCCCATGCCAAAGCCGCACGTTCGCGGTCGGTATAGAAAGGCGTTTCGCGCCAGGCATTGAGCGAATAAAGGCGCTGATCAGTTTCGCCTTCAACTTTCAGGTCCTTCCAGTGCATGTCGAGACAATAAGCGCAGCCGTTAATTTGGGAGACGCGAAGATCAATCAGGTGTAGCAGCTTTTTTTCAATGCTGGAGTGGTTGAGATATGTAACGAGTCCATACATCGCTTTTAATGCGCCGGGTGCAGCATTAGCGTAGTTGAGCCGTTCTTTCATCGTTTCCTCCTGACTTTGTTTTATACAAGTTTGGATTGCCGCAGGCTGTGGATGGATCCAAATTTCTCAAGCTCGGTTTCAGGTGTAGAATTCAGAAAGGGTTATATGTCCGGTTCTCAGAAGACCTCAGTTTTGTTCCTTACGCTTTTGTTAGGCGCGTCATTCTGCAGTCCTTTGAGGGCGGACCAAGCAAAGCATAAAAACCATAAGCCGGCAGCGAAGCAGGAAGCTCCTCCGCCGCAAGCGGCACCCGCGCCGCCAACGCCTCCACCGCCAACCCCTGAGCAGATGCCTGCGGTTCCCGCGCAAGTGACATATCAAAACAGCCAGCTCACAATTTTGGCGAGGAATTCAACTCTGGGAGACATTCTCCGCGCCGTGCGCAAACAAACGGGTGCCACCGTGGATGCTCCATCGAATGCGACACAGCGGGTGGTAGGCCAGTTTGGCCCGGGGCCCGCACGGGACGTTTTAGCTTCTGTACTGGACGCCTCTGACTTTAACTATGTGCTTTTGGGTTCTCCGTCAAATCCGAATTCCCTGACGCGAGTGATTGTCACCACGAAGTCGAGCGCTCCGGCTCCCAGCAATGGGGCGGTCGCGCAAGCTCCGCAGCCCCAGACTTCCGATGACAGTCAGGATACGACCGCGTCCGATGACAGCGATCAGCCGCCGCCGAGCGAGTCGTTTGTGCCGCAGGACAATCAGCAAACGCAAGATAACCAGTCCAGCGATGACCAGAATGCTCAGGATCAGAACCAGAACCCGCAGAAATCGCCGGAACAGTTGTTACAGGAGTTGCAGCGGCAGCAGATGATCCAACAGCAGCAGATGCAGCAACAACAGCAGCAACAAAACCAGGGTGGGGATTCCTCGCAGCAGCCAAATCAGATGCAGCAACAACAGCGTTAGTCTTTTTGGTAGTAGCCCAAAACCGCACTTACCCGCAGATAGACAGAAGTCTAAAGAAAGCAATTTCCACAGGCAGTTTATTTTTGGAATTCAAGGTGCTGGCGACCGAATTAGTCGCCGCTGACGAGGATTTGGCTGGGTGCGAGACCGGGTGTGGAAATTACCTGGCTTGGACGCGGGGCCAAGATGGAAAGTATGCTAAAAATTGTGCCGTAAGCTGCTGCAATTCCAATGGTTAGCACGGATACAACTGTAAAAAGCAGTACGAGTGCGCTCACTAAATTCCCCACTTCGAATGACCGTCCTTTAGATGCGTTCTATAAAATCCGGTTTGTCTTGCGACCGGTATGAATATGAACGCGCTGCCTCACTCTACTGTGCGTTGACGCTCTCAGTTGTTGACGACTAAGATACGTGAGTAGAGGTGCGCATTCCCACTTTCCAACATTTCTGTGGGGCCGTCCACATTACGGAAGGACAATCCACGCGATCGGTTTCATGGCGATAACAAAGATCTCAGTGCGCGGGGCGCGCCAGCACAACCTCAAGAACATTGATGTTGAAATTCCGCGGAATAGCCTGACCGTCATCACCGGGCTGAGCGGTTCCGGCAAGTCTTCTCTGGCTTTCGACACGATTTACGCCGAGGGCCAGCGGCGCTATGTGGAAACCCTTTCCGCCTACGCGCGGCAGTTCCTGGATCAAATGGAGCGTCCGGATGTGGACTCTATTGATGGGTTAAGCCCGTCGATTTCCATTGAGCAGAAAACTACCAGCCGAAGTCCCCGCTCGACCGTTGGCACAATCACGGAAATTTACGATTATCTTCGTCTTCTATTCGCCTCGATTGGCATTCCCCACTGCCCCAATTGCGGACGCGCCATTTCACGGCAGTCTGCCGAGCAGATTGTGCAGCGCGTGATGGCGCTGACCCCTGAAGATCGCGTCATGATTATGGCGCCGATTGTCCGCGGCAGAAAAGGCGAATTCAAAAAAGAGATGGAGAAGCTGGTGCAACACGGCTTTACACGCGCGCGTGTGGACGGCGAGTTGGTCAGCCTTGAAGAAGACCTGCAACTGGACAAGCGCAAGAATCACACCATTGAAGTGGTCATTGACCGGCTGCTGGTGAAGCCGGGAATTGAAAGTCGGCTGGCGATGTCGGTAGGTTTGGCGATGAAGCTGGCAGGCGGCCTGGTGCAGGTAGCGATTATCGGCGGCGAAGAGCAGCTCTATTCGGCGCGGTTGGCATGCCCGGATTGCGGCATCAACGTGCCGCAGCTGGAACCTCGTTCCTTTTCGTTCAACAGCGCCTACGGAGCCTGCCCCGACTGCCACGGATTGGGCAGCCGCTATGACTTCGATCCCGCGAAGGTCATCAACGATTGGTCGAAGCCGCTTTTGGAAGGCGGGTTGGGACCGGGATCAGCATCGCAGAATTTAATTCATCAGTTACAGATTGTTGCTGCGGCGCATGGGATTGACTTGAAAACTCCGTTCGAAAAACTGCCCGAAAAAACGCAGAATTTACTTTTCTACGGTGAGAACGGAAAAAGCAAAACTGGATTTCTGGGAATTCTCACATACCTGAAAAATGCCATGGAAGATTCATCGTCGGATGGATATCGCGAATCTCTGATGGACTATATGTCCGCTACTGAATGCCCGACGTGCCATGGAAAGCGGCTCCGTCCGGAAAGTTTGGCGGTAAAGGTAAATGAATTGTCGATTGCCGATTTCACCGCATTGCCAATTTCACGGGCATTGGAAACGGCAAAGAAAATTAAGTTGAACGGCCGCGAGGAGATCATCGCGGGAAGGATTGTTCATGAGATCGTCGAACGGCTTCAGTTCCTGAATGCCGTCGGCCTGAACTATCTGTCGCTGAACCGCTCGGCGGCAACGCTTTCCGGTGGCGAAGGTCAGCGCATCCGGCTGGCGACACAGATTGGGTCGAAGTTGCGCGGCGTGTTGTACGTACTCGATGAGCCTTCCATTGGCTTGCATCATCGCGACAACGGACGATTGCTGGCAGCGCTCGAAGAATTGCGCGAACTGGGCAATACGGTGCTGGTCGTCGAGCACGATGAAGAAACCATACGACGCGCGGACTATGTGATTGACCTCGGGCCGGGCGCAGGCCGGCATGGCGGCGGACTGGTAGCGCATGGAACGCCCGCACAAATTGAACAATCGGAAGATTCACTGACCGGCGCCTATATTTCTGGGCGCAAACAGATTGAAATGCTCTCGCAGCGGCGGCAGCCGAACGGCACGGGCATCAGCATTCTGGGCGCAAAAGAAAATAATCTTAAGAACCTGGACGTATCTTTTCCGCTCGGCGTCATGACGGTCGTGACAGGCGTCTCCGGCTCGGGAAAATCTACGCTCGTGAACGATATTTTGTATCGCGCTCTGGCCCAGAAGCTTTATCGCTCGCGTGAGGAACCCGGCGAGCATAAAACCATTTCCGGAACAGAAAATATCGACAAGGTCATACGTATTGATCAATCGCCGATCGGAAGAACGCCGCGATCGAATCCTGCGACCTACACGGGAGTCTTCTCGCAGATCCGTGATCTTTACGCGATGTTGCCAGAGTCGCGTGAGCGCGGTTACAAGCCAGGACGATTTTCTTTCAACGTTGCGGGAGGGCGTTGCGAGGCGTGCCAAGGCGAAGGCCAGCGGCGCATCGAAATGAATTTCCTGCCCGACGTGTATGTGCTCTGCGAATTGTGCGGCGGCAAACGCTATAACCTGGAAACGCTGTCGGTGGAGTACAACGGATATTCCATCGCCGATTTATTGGAAATGCCGATTTCGGATGCATTGCCGATTTTGGAGAACATTCCCCTGGTAAAACAAAAGCTGCAAACGCTGGTGGATGTAGGGTTGGGATATATCCATCTTGGTCAATCCTCGGTCACGCTTTCCGGCGGCGAGGCGCAACGCATCAAACTGGCGCGCGAGCTCAGCAAACGGCAAACGGGAAAGACGCTGTATCTGCTGGATGAACCAACAACCGGATTGCACTTTGAAGACGTGAAAAGGCTACTGGACGTGCTGCATCGCCTGACGGACCTGGGCAATACCATTGTGATTATCGAGCACAACATTGACGTAATCCGGAATGCGGATTGGTTGCTTGATCTAGGTCCGGAAGGCGGAGAAGATGGCGGGCGTATTGTGGCCCAGGGCACGCCGGAACAAGTTGCTCGCGTAAAAAAATCGTATACAGGCCAAGCTTTGGCCACGTTCTTTGCCGGCCAGACGAAACATGCGCAAGAGCAACCGCAACCGAAAGACCGCAGCGCTTAGCCTCAGCCGCCATCGGCGCGGGCCTTCAAAGTTTGGCGGAAATTCATGTACAGTCATTGCAGCTAGATCCAATGTCATCTGATTCCAACATCCCGCCGGAAAATTTTCCCTCACAGCCCGAGCCTCCCCAATTTGAGCAATTAACAGCGCAACTGCAAAAACGGCAGCCCGTGGAGGACCCTATTTTCAGCGGATGGGATGTGTCGCTGATCGTTGCTGTCACGTTTGCCCTTCCCTTTTTGTTCCTGTTCGCGATTGCAATCCTCGCGAAGAAGTATTTTTATTCCGGCGCTTCTTTCCTGGACGTCGGCCAAAAGCCGGTCATTGCTTTGATTGCGGAACTTACCGCTTATGCCGCGGTGCTCGCCTTCATGGTGATATTGATCGAAGGCAAATATAAGATTTCTTTTT
>DASXCC010000219.1:0-6534 GCA_036491415.1 Terriglobales bacterium
TTATTCTGTGGGCAACTCCGCATTCGCCGATTCCGTCTTGTATAGAGTGGAGTTTTCCCGGATATATATAGATAATGGTTTCAGTTCTTGGACGGCTTCCACTGCTCTACCGTATAATTGCCGTTTTCGACATTCCCATAGCCTGAGGTAGTAGCGATTCCTCCCGTTTATCAGGAGAGCCCTGTCACTGCGCAAAAGTGTGGCCCGCGATGGCCTGCACGTGCGCCATCTACTTCATTCCAAAACTCTTGGAGTGTGAAGCTATGGCTATTGGTATTGCTTCTTTGCGCCCTGCCGCTTTCCGCCCAGCAGAACATTATTGCTAGCATCACGGTGAACGGGAATCGAAGAATTCCTACTGAAACGGTGAAGGGCAAGATATTTACCCGTCCCGGCGATGTTTACGATCAGGCGGCCATTGAACGGGACTTCAACGCTCTCTGGAACACCCATTACTTCCAGGATATCCGCTTCGAGCGGGAAGACACTGACAAAGGCGTGGTCATTCACATTTACGTGAAAGAACGTCCGACCATCCGCGAAGTGAAGTACACCGGGCTCAGTTCGATTTCAACCAGCGACGTGCTGGATGCCTTCAAGAAGGCCAAAGTCACTCTCAGTCCCGAAAGTCAATACGATCCAACGGTTGTGAAGAGGGCCGAAGTTATCATAAAGCAAATGCTGGCGGAACATGGGCGCCAGTTTGCCACGGTCAAAACGGAAATTCACAATCTTCCGCCTGCCGCGCTTTCCATCACCTTCGCGGTCAAAGAAGGGACCAAGGTAAAAGTCGGCAAGATCGCATTCCAGGGCAATCAGCACATCAGCAGCAGAGAGTTGGAAGGTTCCATGAAGCTGTTGAAGCCCATTGGACTTCCTCACTCAATCTTCTTAGAGAATCTGTTTGCCAAAACCTACGACTCCAGCAAACTCGAAGACGATACCGAGCACGTGCGCGAGGACTACCAGAATCACGGCTACTTCAAGGTCATCGTTGAAGATCCAAAAACCACCCTTCGTGACACTGGCCACCAGGGCGTCCACATTCCGCTGATCCAAAAAGGCCCGGGCAAATCGATGGACATCATGATTCCGATTACGGAAGGGGATCAGTACCGGCTCGGTCACATTACATTCAAGAACAACAAAGCCGTGAACGATATCCGGCAGCTTCGTGCACAGTTTCAGATCAAAGACGGCGATATTTTCAGCCGCGACAAGATCGTCAAAGGTCTGGACAGTTTGCGCAAAGCATACGGTACCCTCGGTTATATCAATTTCACTCCCATACCCGATACCAAGCCTGACGACGAGAAGAAAATTGTTGATGTGACAATTGACTTAGACGAAGGCAAACAATTCTACGTACGGCGCATTGAATTTTCAGGAAATACGACTACGCGCGACAAAGTCATCCGCCGCGAAATTATTTTGGAAGAAGGTAAGCCCTATAACCAGCGCTTGTGGGAATTCAGTCTGCAACGCTTGAATCAGTTGGGCTATTTCGATGACCTCAAGCCCGACGATCCTGATGTCACAGAGATCCATAAAAACGAACAAGAGGGCACCGTCGATTTAACTCTTAAGGTCAAAGAAAAAGGAAAGAACAGCATTGGTCTTTCCGGCGGCGTCAGCGGACTTTCCGGTTCGTTTATCGGACTGAATTACAGCACCAATAACTTCTTGGGTTTGGGCGAAACGCTGAGTATTCAGGGCGATATTGGCACGCTGCAACGCGATATTACTTTCGGATTCACAGAGCCCTATTTGTTCAGCCGACCTTATCAGCTCGGCTTCACTGTGTATGACCGCGAATTCAAATATAACCAGGCGCAGGAAGAAGCTATTCTTACCGGGCAAACGCTGAATATTCCCCAGTCGGAATTGCAGAATTTACAGAACTACACCCAGAACAGTAAAGGCTTCACGCTTTCTGTTTCGCATCAATTGCATCGTTCATTAAAGCGCGTCGGGCTTGTTTATTCGTTTGACAGTTCCACGTTGATTGCTTTGAGCACGGCCTCGCAGAATTTGTTCAGCTTCCTGCAATTTGAAGGTCTCAGCGGTCCAAACTCGCTGAACGGAATTATCACCAGCAGGATTTATCCGACGTTCTCCTATAACAAATTGGACTCCGCGCTGTTTCCACACAGCGGTAGCGCTTTGTCGGTAGGCGTACAGCTGGCCGGCCTTGGCGGTACTGTCCGGTCCTTCGAGCCGATCATCGACTACAAAAAGTTCATTCCGGTGCAAAAGCGCAAGAACACAATCGCTTTTCACATGACCGCTGCCTTCATCACCGGTTACGGAGGAGTGGTTGCGCCGCCGTTTGAACGCTTCTACATGGGCGGCGAAAACGATATTCGCGGTTTCGATACACGCACCATTTCGCCTGTGGCGTTTTTACCGAGTACCACTTCCATCAATTTGACCAATCCGGATGGGTCCTTGGTACCGAAGGATCCCACCAATCCTCAACGTGGAAATTACACAATCCAGATTCCAACAGATCAGCCAGTATTTCCGGGCGGCGATTTGAACCTCGTCGGCAACCTGGAATACAGAATTACGATTGCACCAAAAGTGGCTATCGCGCCTTTCGTAGACCTGGGCTTTGATCCCATCTTGCGAGCGTCGGAGCTGCAGATCACGACCCCTGAACTCACACTATTGAATGGCACAAAGTTCGGCTGCCCTGGGTTGGATATCGGGTTGAATTGCGCTGGGCAGGAATCAATTAAGTTCGCGCCGACTCTGCGTCCCGCTCCGAATACCAACTGGATCCCGCGCATGTCTACAGGTCTGGAACTGCAACTGTTCCTGCCGGTTGTAAATGCGCCATTCCGCGTCTATTACGCCTATAACCCCTTGCGTTTAGATACAGTTTCGACGCCGCCCATCTCGATCACGCGCAGCATGTTCCCGGCAGGGGCCGCTGGAGATTTCACATATCAGTCAGCTATCTCCGTATTCTCTCCTCCCATCCAATTGAGAGAACCGCGCAAGACGTTCCGGTTTACGGTTGCCACGACGTTCTAGCGCACTGGGAGGGGCAGACAGAGGGGAAAGTACAGGTTTGACGTGGTTGGACGCGATCCCTATAATGTGTAGGATTTTGCATCTGGAACACCCGCAGTGGCTCCATGGTCTCATCAAGACATGGAAGCTGGGCTTCCTGATAAGCCTTTCCGGGCGTCAGTGTGGTTCATCTTGGGGCGCGGCCCGGTAAATGTAAAAGATCTCAATTCACGAACAATTCAAGGAGCTACAGCACCATATGAACAGCAAGATTGTGTATCTCATTTTGACCGCGGCGCTCATTCTCCCGGCCAGCGCGCTTCAGGCGCAGAGTGCAACGCCGGACGCGCCCAGCGTTGCGTCAGCCCCATCCTCTACGGTTGCGACAGGCACCGGAGCCAAGTTTGGAACCATTAATGTCGAGGCAGCCATTTATGCCTCTAATGAAGGGCAACGCGATTTCGAGGCCCTCAATAAGAAACTGGAACCGAAGCAAACCGAGCTTAAGGGCCGTAATGACGAAATCGACTCTTTGAAGAAGCAGCTCAGCGCGCAGGGCGACAAACTCAACGACACAGCCCGTGGCACCCTGGTGAAAGAGATCGACGTCAAGCAGAAGTCGTTTGATCGCGATATGCAGGACGCGCGTGAAGACTTCCAGAACCAGCAGCAGGAAATCGCGCAACGGATTCTCCAGAAGATGGGACCGATGATTGTGAAGTTTGCCAGTGAGAGTGGATATGGATTGATCGTCGATACCTCCAGCCCCTGGCCGCAGGGTCCGGTACTCTGGAACAATCCTTCGGTGGACATCACCAAGGCTGTAGTGGATGCATACAACGTGCAATCCGGCGTGCCTGCGCCTCCCAAGCCTGTAGGTGGAGCACCGACCAGACCAGCGGGAACTACCCATCCAGCGGGTACGACAACCAAACCGCCAGCGACCAAACCTTCAACCACGCCGTAATTTTGTAGCGGACACCATTCCGCCACAAAAAGTTCCCAAAGGCTGCGTTACTAACGCAGCCTTTTTATTTTGCAAATCCTGCACTGGTCGCGCAGTTCGCGGTGTCCTTAGCTGTTGCAGGAGGACACAAGATGTTCGCTCAAACATTCTGCGATTCGCCCCTCGAACTTTCCCGCAAGAAATTAACCACGCTGATTTCCTTCAGCTTTGAAACGCTGGCTGTGGTTGCACTGATTTCGCTTCCGTTATTTCACACGGAAAAACTGCCGTCAGTTCGCAATGTCGCGACGGTTTTTACGCCGGTGATACTGGCAGACGCGCCGGTTCATCCACAACAAGCAACTCCAAGTCCCGTTTCGTTGCCATTTGGGGTATTGGATAGCAGTCATTTGCGGACGCCAAGCTCAATTCCAAATTCCATCTCAAACGCCGGCAATACTGCTTCGCAACTGCCGGGAGTTCCCTGGGGAGATGTGCATACTTCGGGTAATCCACTCAGCGAAATCGCTGGAACTGGCATGGGCGCGCGTCCTGTTCAGCAACCACCGCCTGACCATCCAATCATGGTTTCCAAAGGAGTGATGGAAGGAGCGTTGCTCCAGAAAATAGTTCCCACGTATCCACGAGTGGCCATGATGACGCATACCGAAGGGGAGATCGTGATGCGAGCCGTAATCAGCCGTACCGGAACCATCGAAAATCTGCAGGTGATCAGCGGAAGCCCTTTTCTGTCACGAGCAGCTATCGATGCCGTTCGCCAATGGCGCTATCGCCCCTATGAACTCAATGGACAACCGGTCGAAGTGGAGACGCAAATCGTAGTGAACTTCACGCTCTCAGGTAAATAACGGAGGCGAATGACACGCGGCCAAATAACCCGGGCCAAATGACTAAGAGAGCACGTAGCACCGCCGTAACCTGAAAGGAGGAAGGGACCCCCGTTATAATCGCGACAATGGCTACCGTCGAAATCCTGAACCGCGAGGCGACGCGCCCCACATGGGCCGACGTTTCGCTGCCGAACCTGCGCCACAATTTTCGCGTAGTTTCGCAGCATGTCGGTGCGGGCGTTACGATTTGCGCGGTGGTCAAGGCCGACGCTTACGGCCACGGCGCGGTGGATTGCTCGCGTGCTCTCGAAGAAGAAGGCGCAAAGTGGTTTGGCGTTACGTCGCTGGATGAAGCGATCCCTCTGCGAAATGCAGGAGTGCAGGGCCGCATTCTTCTCATGACCGGTTTCTGGCGTGGAGAAGAGCAGGAGATCGTCAACCTCGGCCTTACGCCTACAGTATGGGAGCCGTGGCAAGTCGAATCGCTGGAAAAAGCAGCGGAGCGGTTAGGAGTTTCCAACTATTTCGTGCACCTGAAGGTGGACACAGGCATGGGACGCCTCGGCGTAAGCATGAACGAGCTTGCCGCCATCTGCAAAATTTTGAAATCCTCGTCGCATATTTCCGTGGAAGGATTCTCCACCCACCTGGCTTCTTCAGAAGTTCTCGATGCTCCGTCTGTGGACGACCAGATCAAACAATTCAATCAGGCGCGGAAAATTCTGCATGACTCCGGATTTAAGCCGACATTCATTCACGTCGCCAATACCAGCGCCGTGATTTCCAGACAAGAAAGCTGGAACACAATGGTTCGCCCCGGCCTTGCGCTTTATGGCTACTATCTTCCGTTCGAGCGTGCAGGCAGGGAAGTCGGCGGCAGCAAATTGCGCCTTCCAGTAAAACCGGTGCTTACCTGGAAGACAAAAATTTTATCTCTGCGTGAAGTTCCTGCACATCAGGCATTGGGATACGGCGGGACTTACGTCACAAAAGCTTCCGCGCGGATTGCCGTGCTCCCCGTTGGATATGCGGATGGGTTGAACCGCCAGATTTCTTCCGGGGGTCGCGTGATTGTCCGCGGATACTACGCTCCCATCGTTGGCCGCATCTCGATGGATTTAACTTTGGTGGACGTCACCGGCCTCTCCGAGATCTCCGTCGGTGATGAAGTCATTCTTCTCGGCACTGTTGACGGATTAAATGTCGATGCGCGTGAGCACGCCTCGCTGGCGAATACCGTTCCCTACGAGGTCCTCTGCAATATTTCCAAGCGAGTGCCGCGGCGGCACGGGGAGTAGCTTGTGCTATATGCCTCGTAGAAAGCTCTAGTTACCTGTCTACAGCCCGCCAGCGCGACTAATGAGTTCCTGTAGTTTTATATCTAGAGAGGAATCGGATATCTTCTCATCTTGTAATACCCCATCAGCGTCGATTGTGAATGTTCTTGGGATTGCTTCTTTCAAACCTTTAGTAGTGACCCATACGCCAGCAACAGGATTGTCGGTATTAGAGTGGAAGCTGACATTCAATTTAAATGCTTGTGAAAGCGGACCCCCGAATCCATCCCTATGCTGCAATCCAGTTACATCATTTTTCTGCAGGAAAGACCGCCAGGCTGCTTCATCGTAATCAACGCTTATGCTCAGGATTATGAAGGGTTGGTTTTGAAACTTCTTCGCGAGTTCTCGCAGGTGCGGTAAATTACGCACGCAAACATCG
>DASXCC010000220.1:0-23719 GCA_036491415.1 Terriglobales bacterium
TACCGGAGTGATGTCCGCAGGCTTGTCGCGGAAAGCGATACCAAGTCCGAGAGCCAGCAAAAGAGGGAACACGAAGACCCAGAAGATGACTTCCGGCTCGCGCCATAATTCTTTCATGCGTCCGGAGAGCAAATGATTGAAGCCGCTCCAGCGGCCATTGCGCGACGCAGCGGGGCGATTCGTTTTTGGCCCTTCGATTTTCGGCAGCGGTTCAGAAACAGCCAAGCTAATCCTCCCTCAAATGACGGCCAGTCAAGCGAACGAAAACATCTTCCAGGCTGGCCTGACGCGTGGACAAATGCAAAAGCTGCGTGCCATGACTTGCCACCGATTCCAGCAAGGCAGGAATTGTGAGATGCGGCTCGTGAACATTCAAACGATACAATCCCTCGTCTTGACTCACGGATTCAACTCCGGGCAAATCCTTCCACGATGCAGAGCCGCCGTTGATGTTTTTGCTGATCGCAAACTCTACTACGTGATGGCCTCCGAGGCGGGCAATGAGATCGGCAGGCGTACCTTCCGCGATCACCTGTCCGTGATCCACGATGGCAAGGCGGTCACACAAACGTTCCGCTTCTTCCATATAGTGTGTGGTAAGAAGCACGGTGCCGCCGCGCTCTTGAAATCCGCGAACAATGTCCCAGAGTTGGCGGCGGCTTTGCGGATCGAGCCCGGTCGTGGGTTCATCGAGAAATAAAATTTTTGGATTGCCCACTAATGCCGTTGCGACTGCCAACCGCTGCCGCTGACCACCCGATAATTTTCCAACCCATGCGTCAGCTTTTTCCGTGAGCTGCAATTCTTCTAATATCTCTTCGGACAATCGTGGCTCGCGATAAAAACTGGCGAACAGGGCCACCGTCTCACGGACGGTAAGCTTTTCGGAAAGCCGCGTTTCCTGCAAAGAAATTCCCATCGACTCGCGCAGTTCCCGCGAATCGGTTTCCCAAGTCTTGCCAAGAATCGTTACGTTGCCGGAAGTAGGCGCAAGAAGTCCTTCAAGAATTTCGATGGTGGTAGTTTTACCCGCGCCGTTTGGGCCGAGCAGGCCAAAGCATTCTCCAGCTTCAATCTTAAGGTTCAGCCCGCGCACGGCTTCGACTTTGCCGTCGTAGGTTTTGCGCAGTTCACGGCACTCAATGGCGGTCGGCACCCGTCAATTTTAGCGGATTGCCATCGTTTATGTTCCCAACACATTAATATTGCGGGATTTATTGCCGCCGGGAAGACGCGTAAAGCACGCAACTTCTGAGCGATTTTTGGGTTCTATATAAAGGAGCAGGAGGGAACCTTGAAATTATTGCCTTTTTTGAAAGACCGTTCTCGTTTAGCCAAAATTTTATTCTCGGGAGTTATTATGCTTGGGGTGACCACGTTCAGTGCCAATGCACAGAGTGGCGCCATGAGTCCCAATCAAGGGGAAAGTGATGGCGTTAGCGTCGGAGGAAAGTGGATGGAGTTTCATTCCGAAGATAAAATGACCGGCGAGAAAAAAGCCCGATTTGAGCTTTTGTCGAATAACTTTTTAGCGGAAGACCCGGATTACAAACCGCGAATCGAGTTGATGTGTACGAACCACAAATATACATATGCGGACTTTAATCCTGGCATTCGGCTCGGGCCGCCGAACCGTCCGGGATTTTGGGGACAACCCCAGATGGAAGTGATGGTCCGCGTGGATGACACGCATGACGATCACGGTTGGAACTGGGAAGGGCGGGGACGCGCGCTTTCCATGGACAAAGGCACAACTCGCGCACTCATTGGCGCGCATGTTTTCAATGTACAGATTCAGGGACGGCGCGGAGGAAGTGAGATCGCGGAATTTTCGCCTGAAGGCCTTGATCTGAATCGCATCAAAGATGCCTGCGACTTAACGCCGAAGAAGCCCAGCAAGTACTAAATTGAACTGCAAATAAAATTGAACTACAAATAAAAAGGACTACGCTTTGCGGCGTAGCCCTTTTTTGCTTTGGGTTGTTTACTGTAGCTGCGTATATTCACACGGCAAGTTGTTCGGTTGCGTGGGCGGCGTCGGTGGTACCGACCATGGCTTGTTCACGAAATCGAAGAACTCTGTCATGTCCATTTGTGCGGCATCCCGATGCGTCAGGCTGGGCAATCCGAAGCGAGTTTCAATCAACTTCAGGATCGCCGTGTAATCGGTCACCGTATGCGAAACATAATTCTTTTTCGTAAACGGTGAAACCACAATCAGCGGAACGCGGAAGCCGGTATAAACGAAATCGCAATTCGGCCCGGTCACTACGGTGCAAATGTCGCCGGGAGGCAGGTCCGAAGGTGGAATTCCATCCGGGCTGGGCATCGGTTGCGGCGGAACGTGATCGTAGAATCCACCCATTTCGTCCCAGGTAAGGATGAAAACAGAATCCTTCCAGTAAGGACTGTTCATCAGCGCGTTGATCAGCGTCGAAACATACACCGCACCTTTTTGAACTTTACCAGACGGAGCATTTGGATCAAGTCCAGAGTGCTCGTCGGTTCCTGTGGAGAAGCCAGGTTCGATTTCCGAAACAGAGGGCAAGTTGTTGGTCTGCAAATCAGTCATAAACTTCGTGGCAGAGACAAAGTTGCCGGCATGACTGTTAGCGAATGTGAACATGCTCTCTTCCGCTGAGTTCTGGATCGGCACAGTTTGGTCGTCGCTAACGTAAACGCGCCAGGAGACGCCCGCAGTCTGAAGCAATTCGTAGATCGTCTTGATGTTCATCTGTCCCGCAGTTGGAGACAGAGGATAAGCGTGGCCGTTGGAGGTCGCAGCCATCAGAAAGCTGCGGTTCAACTGCGTACGCGACATGACGGGCGAGAACCAACGATCGGACGTGGCGAAGTTCGAAGCCATGAAGTAGTAATACGGAAAATCATCGCCGTTGTAATAGCCCATGGTGCGAAGACCATTACTGTCAGTGAGCGATGGCGTAGAACGTCGTGCATCATTGGCAGCAGTTTTTACGAATCCATTCATGGTTGCCGTGGCTGCGACCGGATTACTCAAGTTCCAGTCCACGTGAGATTCATCCCATGAAGGACTTGGATTTTCCGTGCACTGGGTGATCATGTGGTAAGAAGACACGGTCGGGCTGCTGCTATCGACCATGCAGTCCACTTCCGCTGCCGGAGATGGACTGAACGGAAATGCAGGATCGCATCCAATTAACGCTGGAGCCGTTCCCGTCGGATTGTTGAACTGCGGCAATCCGTCAAATGTTTGATCGGTATAGCCATTTTTGCGCCAGTAGTCGCGCATGGCGCCGAAGTATTCATCGAACGAGCGGTTCTCCTGCGCCATAAAGATGATGTGATTGATGGATTGCAGCGTAGCGGCGAACGTCGCGGTCACATTGCTATTGGCATTGACCGTTATCGCGCAAGCGGCACTGCCGGAAGAACAATCTCCCGTCCATTGATCGAATACATAAGTGCTGCCGGCAACAGCGCTAAGCGTCACTTGTGTTCCGCTGGTGAAGATCGCGCTGCAAGTTTGTGGACAGTTAATGCCCGCAGGCGAACTGGTGATTGTTCCGGAACCCGCCCCAGCGGGAACTACCGTGAGCTGAAATTGCTGCGGAGGCAACGCAGTGAACGTCGCTGTCGCCGAACTGTTTGCATTCATCGTGATGGCGCAAGCCGTGGTCGTACCCGTGCAACTTCCGCCCCAACTGGTGAAACTGAATCCGCTATCAGGAGCTGCGGTCAGAGTGACTTGCGTGCCTGCCGCAAAGTTCGCAGTGCAGGTTTGCGGACAATTGATGCCTGCAGGCGAGCTGCTTACAGCGCCGGTACCAGTATCGGTGAGGGTCAAGTGAAATTGCAATGGAGGCGGCGGACGGTTCGCGCTGAAAGTTGCGGTGACATCGCTGCTCGCATTCATTGTGACGGAACACGTCGCGGTCGTTCCCACACAAGTTCCGCCCCATCCCGCGAAAGAGAATGTGCTGTCGGGCGTGGCGGATAGTGTGACTTGAGTGCTTGCATCGAAATTCGCACTGCAAACTTGCGGGCAGTTAATTCCCGCCGGCGCACTAATCACTGTGCCTGATCCGGTGTCGGCAAGCGTCAACTGAAACTGTTGCGGAGAAGGCGGGGCTGCCGCCATGAATGTAGCCGTGACGGAGCTATTCGCACTGACCTTAACCGCGCAAGTGGTCGAGCTTCCCGTGCATCCCCCGGCCCATCCAGTAAAAGAAGATCCAACAGCCGGAACTTCTGTGAGCGTTACCTGCATGCCTGCATCGAAATTTGCCGCGCAGTCCTGGGGGCAATTAATTCCGGCGGGCGAACTTGTGATAGTGCCTGAACCGGTATTGCTGACGGTCAATTGAAATTGTTGAGAAGCAGGTGTCGGCGACGGCGAGGAAGGAGGATTTTGTACGGCGTTCGGAGCGTTACCACATCCTGCCAAAATAAAAACCACAGAACCGAGCAAGGCTCCAGTGAGAAGCCTCGTATGGAATGACATCTAATTCTTTCCCCGTGTGTATTGCATGCACGCACACTTAGGGTTTGCGTACATACACGGTCAATGATCAAAAATATTTGGGGGATGCCGAGCCATGTACTTCTGGCCCCTTGCTGACTCAGCACAAAAAGTATAGCGAATGAATGATTTCAGTGAAATAAGGTAAAAGCTGTAGATTTAACTAGGATGAATATCCTAATTATTGAAAGTAATTTCTAGTATTCGCGGCGGGATATTTCTGTATTTCATTAGGGCTGAAATCCACAACTATTTTGTGAAGGATCTCATTCTTTATCGCTGTTTTCGCCTTAGCCCACCATGCTTGGGACAGGCAGCGCTTACGCCTTTTCATAGGTTCAATCTGTTGGGAATGCAAGGGAGCAGATGCCAAATCGGGCGACGCTGCCTGAACTGCCATCCCAGGAATTCTGGACAGTTGCCTAGAATTCAGCCATTGACCCGAGGTACGCCCGATGTCCACCGATGTTCCGGAGCGCGGTCAAAATCGCGGTCGATTCTGCTCCCAGCTAACCCTGATTGGGGGAGGGTTTTTTGTACCCGATCGTTCCGGGAAAGTGCACAAGCTGAAATTCAGTATCAAGGTTCATCAAAGATTCCGAAGTTCCAAGAAATAAATAGCCTATGTCGTTAAGGTTTTGGTAGAAACTTTGTACGACTTTCAATTTCGATGGTACATCGAAGTAGATCAGCACATTGCAACAAAAGATAAGGTCCATACCCTTCATGAAAAGGACCCTGGATTCTTCCTGCAGATTTACTCGGCTGAACGTGATGAGTTTTTTGATCACGGTCCCCGCCTGAATTTTTTTGTCCGCAGCGAGAACGAAATATTTACGTTTGAAATATTCGGACGTGTTGCGTATCGCATAGTCTCCGTAGATTCCTGCTTTTGCGGTTTCCACGGAGCGATCGTTCAAATCGGTGGCCAAAATTTCAATCGCCCATCCTTTTAACGATCGTTCGTTTTCTTCCAGTAAATTCATGGCCAGCGTGTAGGGTTCTTCCCCGGTGGAACAGCCCGCACTCCATATGCGCAGGCGTTTGTTGGTCTGGGCCGCTTTCGCGGCAATGATTTCGGGGAGAATGATTTTCCGCAGCGCGTCCAGTTGCGGCTGGCTGCGAAACAGGGAAGTTTCTCCGGAAGAAGCCGGTTGTCGGATTTATCGCCGGACAAACCGCGCCTCCGGGACGTCGCATGGGGCACGCTGGCGCGATTATCTCCGGCGGCAAGGGTACAACTCTCCCACCAAATTCATGAGTTTGTCGAGAAGCACGACATCCACGCGAATGGTGCTGTCAGACGCGGGTTCGGCCTGTTTGCGCGCGGCCTGTTGCACGTGAAGCGCATCCACGAGCGCCGCCGGCTGAACGACTTTCTGCTCGACAAGAATTTCCCCCAAATGCCGGGGATCGCCCGCGCTTTGAATGGCAATCGCCTCTTGGATTTGCGGCTGCGTGACTCCGGCGCGTTGCATCAGAATTTCGCCCAGCGTGATTGCCGGATCAGTAAGCGGATTTTCTTCGGAAGAGGGGGATTTTATTTCCAGCGCATTCTGCGGAAGAGTTGCTTTTGCGGACGGCCCCTGCAATCGCGTGAGCACGGCAATCAACTTACTATCGTCGCGTTCTCCTTCTTGTCCGCTGGCTTCAATGCTGCTTAGCATCTGCCGGATTGCGTCCACCATGCTCAGCAGGGCGGTCGTGATTTCTGGATTCAACCGCAAATGACGGTCGCGCAACTGGGTGAGCAGGTTTTCTCCCACGTGTGCGACCGCTTCCAGTTTGCTGAAGCCCAAAAAACCGCAGGTGCCTTTAATGGTGTGAATGGTGCGAAAGATGCTTGCCAAGGCATCGCCGTCATCGGGTTTTTCTCCAAACCAACAAGCTCCCGGTCCAGGCGGTCCAGGTTTTCGTAGCTTTCGACGAGGAAGTCTTTGACGATATCGCTTTCGCTCATCCGCGGTTCACTCTGGGAAGTGTTTTTTGTCGCAAAGTCCCAGAGTTCTATATCGGCGGCCTGCGTATTTGCGTTTGAGGTAGGTAATTTCTAAGTAGAGGGCGTTTTTATACAGTAAACGCTGTATTGCCATTCCTAAGTAGATGTTGGAAATTAATCAGAACTTTGATCGAAAGCCGTCAGCTCTCTCCAGATTAGATTTTAAAAGTTTTAATTTCATTGTTTGCAATGCTTGGCGTGAGTACCTAATCAAACTGTTATAACTCCTAACTTGGGATACAATCCTCGTTCTTCTCTCGGTACGGTTTTCCACGATACTGCTTGGGGATCATTAACTTCTTCTTATCGATTGTCTTAAGAGATCGTCCTCGAGACCCCGAGAGGATAAGACTTTAGCTCTATCGCGAAGGGAACTATTTATGAATGCATTATCGAATAGCAAAGCAATCGCCTCGATTGTGGCGAAAAATGAAGAGACCATTCTTGCAGAATGGATGAAGGCCATGACTGGCGCTGTTCGCCGCGGCGATCTTTTAAAGGATATCGATCTGCGCAAAGAGTGCGCGCAGTTCCTCCGGCTTCTGACGGTTGGACTGGAGCAGGGCGGGACGAACTTTCAATCGCCCGCATGGGACAAAACTCGCGAGCTGCTGACCAGTCTTTCCAGCAGCCGGGCCTTGCAAGGGTTCACGCCTTCGGAAACGGCGTCTTTTGTTTTTTCGATAAAACAGCCGCTTTTCATGCAGATTCGTGAAGAGACCAAGAATGACGTAAATGCATTAGCCGAGCAGACGTGGCTGATCACGGAATTGCTTGACGGCATGGGCCTGTACACGACCGAGGTTTACCAGAAATCCCGCGAATCAGTGATTCGCCGCCAGCAAGAGGAATTGATGGAACTGTCTACGCCCGTGGTGAAGTTGTGGGACGGCGTGCTGGCGCTGCCAATTATCGGCACGCTCGACAGCGCGCGCACCCAGGTAGTGATGGAATCGTTGCTGCAAGCGATTGTGCAGACCAATTCCCGCGTCGCCATCATTGATATTACAGGCGTTCCGACCGTGGATACTGTCGTGGCCCAGCACCTGTTAAAGACCGTGACAGCCGCCCGCTTGATGGGTGCGGATTGCATCATAAGTGGTGTCCGTCCGCAGATCGCCCAGACGATTGTTCACCTGGGCATCAATTTGCTGGATGTGACCACCAAAGCAAATATGGCGGCTGCGTTTGCGGTGGCGTTACAACGATTGGGCATTACGTTCGTTCGTGAGAAGAAGAACTAGGAGCATCCTTTGGAAAAGATTCCAATATTAAAGATGGGCGAGTTCCTGCTGGTCACCATTCAGGTAGACATGCATGACCGGCTCGCACTGAGTTTGCAGGACGATCTGACAAGAATGATTAGTCAGACCGAAGCCCATGGCGTGCTCATTGATATTTCCAGTCTCGATATCGTGGACTCATTCATCGGACGTATGTTGGCGAATATCGCCAGCATGTCGCGCGTGCTGGATGCGGAAACGGTTGTCGTTGGCATGCAGCCTGCCGTTGCCATTACGCTCGTGGAACTTGGACTTTCCCTCACTGGCGTTCGCACTGCGCTAAATGTGGATGCGGGAATGGAGTTGTTGCGCTCACGACTGGACAATCCGGAGCAAATGTACAGGACGAACGGGATAAAGGACCGGTATGGCAGTCCTCTCGACTGAAAATTTGCCATTGCAGACTGAACCCGATGTAGTAGCTGTGCGCCGCCGTGTCCGCGAAGTTTCCGCACAATTGGGCTTCAGTCTGGTTGACCAGACCAAGGTGGTAACCGCCGCCAGCGAACTCGCCCGCAATACTGTTATTTATGGGGGAGGAGGCCTGGTGTTGCTGGAATCACTGAACGGTCCGCGCACCGGTCTTCGGCTTACCTTCGAAGACAAAGGCCCGGGAATTCCGGATATTGAACTGGCTTTGAAAAATGGATACACCACCGGCTCCGGCATGGGACTTGGCTTGGGTGGCGCTAAACGCCTGGTGAACGATTTCGATATTGTTTCACGTGTAGGAGAAGGAACAAAAATTACCATCACCCGCTGGAAGTAGGAACCTATGGTCATTCCCGTTTCCGAAATCAGCCAGACGGGCGAAGCGCGGCGTAAGGTAGTGACTTTTGCCGCAGGGCTGGAAATCGAAGAGCATCTTCGTGACAAGGTCGCGCTTGCGACTACCGAAATGGCCACCAATCTCGTAAAACATGCAGGCCGGGGCCACATCATCGCGCAACGGATCGGGCAGAACGGGACTTTCGGAATCAGGGTCATGAGCGTCGATAAAGGCCCCGGAATCGCCGATATTTCCAAGGCGCTTTCCGACGGCCATTCCACTGCCGGCACCATGGGAAACGGTTTGGGTGCGGTGAAACGCCTTTCCGATTCTTTCGAAGTGTATTCCGTCCCCGGTTCCGGCACCGTGATTGACGCGGAATTCTGGCCAAAAAATCATATGCCGGCAGCTGGCCCTCTTGATATTGCTGTCATTTCCGAACCGGTGCGCGGCGAAGAAGAATGCGGAGATGGCTGGGGGGTGCGGGCCATGCCGGGCAGCACATTGCTGATGGTTGTGGATGGATTAGGGCATGGCGTGATGGCTGCCGAAGCTGCCCGCGAGGCAGAGCGCATTCTGGCGGAATCTAATAAGGATTCGTTGTCTGAGATTCTTCAGGATACCCACGATGCCTTGAAGAAAACCCGTGGCGCCGCCTACGCCATTGCCAGAATTGACAGGGGGAAAGGATTACTTTCCTACACCGGAGTTGGCAATATTTCTGCTTCGCTGGTGACCCCAGACGCCAGTCGAAGCATGGCTTCCCATAATGGAACGGTGGGCGCATACATGAGCCGGGCCCAGGAATTCAACTATCCGTGGAACCCCAACGCAGTGTTTGTAATGCATTCTGACGGACTTTCCACCCGCTGGAGTCTTGATCAATACCCAGGGATCTGGAGCAAGAATCCGAGTATGATTGCAGCACTTCTGCATCGTGATTTTGATCGGGGGCGGGACGACGTTACGGTGCTTGTTGCCAAACCAGCGGCTTCCCGGGATCTTGTATGAATCTGATCACTATCGACATACGGTATGAAAACGATGTGGTCCTGGCCCGCCAAAGAACGCGCGCCATAGCTGCTGCTTTGAAGTTTGATTCCCAGGACCAGATTCGGATCGCCACCGCAGTTTCGGAAATTGCCCGCAACACATTCCAGTATGCGGGCGGTGGCAGCGCAGAATTTCGTATTACCGAAGATGCTGAAAAAATGCTGGTCGTCACGCTGCGAGATGCTGGCAAAGGTATCGGAAACCTCGACGAGATTCTTGGCGGCAAATATGTCTCTCCAACCGGCATGGGACTGGGCATCATCGGCGCCAAACGGTTGATGGACCATTTCGAGATCGAAAGCAAGCCTGGCACGGGAACCAAAGTCGTGTTGGGGAAGAAAATTCCGATTCAGGGCGCGCGTTTAAAGCCCGCGGAGCTAAGCAAAGCGCTGGCAAATATTGAGCGCGCATCGCAGGACCCCTACAACGAACTCAAGCAACAGAACAATGAACTGTTAAAAACGTTGCAGGAGTTGCGTGAAAAACAGGAGCAACTGGCCCACCTGAATAATGAGCTCGACGAAACGAATCGTGGCGTGGTCGCCCTCTATGCCGAGCTAAATGAAAAAGCGGATTTTCTGCAACAAGCCTCAGAGTTGAAGAGCCGTTTTCTTTCCAACATGAGCCATGAGTTCCGTACGCCGTTGAACTCCATTACGGCGCTCAGTCAAATTCTGCTCGACCATCTAGATGGCGATCTTACTTCGGAACAGGAAAAGCAGGTTCGGTATATCTGCAATTCAGCCCGGGACCTTACAGAACTTGTAAACGACTTGCTGGATCTCGCGAAAGTGGAGGCCGGAAAAGTCACATTGCGGCCCATGGTTTTTACTGCTTTCAGTCTTTTTGCCGCGCTGCGCGGAATGTTGCGTCCGCTGCTCGCGCAGAATTCTTCGGTGTCGCTGGTGTTTGAAGAGGCGGAAGGTCTGCCGGAACTTTACAGCGACGAAGCGAAGGTCTCACAGATACTAAGAAATTTTATTAGTAATGCGTTGAAGTTTACCGAGCGCGGAGAAATTCGTGTTTCGGCGTCCTTAGGAAAGAACGAAACTATCGTTTTCTCTGTCGCGGATACAGGAATCGGCGTTGCGCCCGAAGATCAGGAACGCATCTTCCAGGAATGGACGCAGATTGATGGCAAGCTGCAACGGTCGGTAAAAGGAACGGGACTGGGCCTGCCCTTGTCCAAGAAGTTCGCACAACTGCTCGGTGGAGATGTCCAGGTAAAAAGCGAGCCGGGCCTGGGCTCAACATTTTTCGCTACCATTCCCATCCATTTTGCAGGGGAAACCGAAATCGTTACGGTACCGGAAATCAAGCAGGAAATTGATGCGGAAAAACTGCCTGTGCTGGTTGTGGAAGATAATCCGGAAGCCCTTTTTATTTATGAAAAATATTTAAGGGGAACACGTTTCCAAATGATTCCGGCGAAAAATCTTAGCGAAGCGCGCAAAGCGCTGATGGATTTTAGGCCCATCGCGATCATTCTAGATGTGCTGCTTCAAGGGGAGAACTCCTGGGAATTGCTCCATGAGTTGAAACATGATTCCTCGAAAAATAAAATGCCGGTCTTCGTGGTCACGGTCATTGATAACCGTGAAAAGGCCCTGGCTCTCGGCGCGGATGCCTTCCACACAAAACCCGTGGATCGTATGTGGCTTATACAGCAACTGGAGAATTCTTCGCAGCGGCTGACGGAAAAGAAATTGCTGGTCATCGATGACGAAGAAGTGTCGCGGTATCTGGTAAAAGCTGTTCTGGGGCAGGCAAATTTCCAGATCATCGAAGCCAGCAATGGACGGGAAGGCGTGCGCCGGGCTGGCGATGACAGGCCGGATGCGATTGTGCTGGATTTGTCCATGGCTGACATGTCGGGATTCGAAGTGTTACGTCGTCTGAAACAAAATCCTTATACCGCTACCATCCCTGTCATCATTCATACATCCAAGCTGTTGGATTCAAGCGAGCGGGAGCTATTGAACGAGGCGGCCGACATTATCTCCAAAGAAAGTGAATCACGCGAGCTGCTGTTACAGCGTTTCACCGATGCATTCCATAAGGCCGGAGTTCCTTTTGTGGACCGGGCCACCATTGAGGCACAACATGTCTGATGCGGCGCGGACAAAAGGCTCAGCGAAGTGGCAAGGGTTTGAGGTTGAGCCGGAGGAGAGAAGCTCAATTCGGATCCTGACGGTGGATGATAACGAAGCTTTGCGCTACGCGCTGGTGCGATCCTTGCGCGAAGCCGGCTATGAAGTATTGGAAGCTCGCAGTGGGGAAGAAGCGCTCTCGCTAGCCGCGCAAGATCCTGACCTCATCACGCTGGACATCAACCTTCCTGACATGTCGGGTTTCCAGGTTTGCCAAAGACTTAAAAGTGAGCCGCTGACTTCGCACATCCCGATTCTCCATATTTCTTCCACGTTTGTGGATCCGGAATCGCGTATCCGAGGATTACAAGGAGGAGCGGACGCTTATCTGGCTGAACCGATTGATCGCGGAGAGTTGATCGCTACCGTCCGCGCGCTGTTGCGTCTTAAGAATGCCGAAGCCGTCGCGCGTCAGCAGGCGAAAGCCGCGGAAAGCGCCCGCGCGGAGTTGGCGCAGATGAATACGACGCTTGAGATGCGAGTGGCGGAGCGCACCGTGGAACTCGAAGCCGCCAATGGAAACTTGCGTGAATTGTCTATCCGTCTTTTCAAAATGCAGGATGACGAACGCCGCCACATTGCGCGTGAACTGCATGACAGTATTGGTCAACTTCTGGCTGCGATCACGATGAACCAGGCAGTCATTAGCAAGGAAGCTGACAAGTTGAGCCCGGCGGCGGACAAGGCCTTCAAAGAAAATAACGCCATGGTGGGCGAGATTCTGCGCGGCATCCGCACCATTTCTCATTTGCTGCATCCGCCGTTGCTGGACGAAGCCGGACTTCCTTCCGCGCTTCGCTGGTACGTGGAAGAATTCGGCGACCGTAGCGGTATCCAAGTCAGCCTGGATTGCCCGGAATCGCTGGCACGGCTTCCCATTGAATTGGAAACTGCGTTGTTCCGCATTGTGCAGGAATGTTTGGGCAACGTGCATCGCCATTCTGGAAGCCAGATTGCCACCATTCATCTGGATATAGTCGATGGTCAAGCCCATCTTGAGATCAGCGATGAAGGCCATGGAATCCCTGACGGTCGCCAGCTTGAATTGAAATCCGGAGGCCGCAGCGGAGTGGGACTGCGCGGCATCAGCGAACGCATCGCCCAGTTCGGTGGCCAGCTTGAAATTCAGTCGAGCAATAAAGGGACGACCATCGTCGCCGATATTCCTGTCAGCTATAGGTCTTCCGAGAGCCTTCTTTAACCCTCGAATTCTCGAGCGCCAAGGTGTAAGCAGCTCTTGGTAAAATGCGAGCGATCCGGCTTCAGGGAAGAACTGAAGAAGTTCAATGTGCACATATTATTCTTTGGAGCATGAGTTGAGGCGAGCTCGAAATCATTCGCGCAGTTTGCCGAACCCCTCTATCCTTCTATAAAATCAAAGGTTTGCTGCCCGGATGATTGCCGCAAGCAGTTCCTGCCCCTTAATCAGTGCAGTTAGGAATCATTATGAAAATTCATGAGTATCAGGCAAAAGGAATTCTAAAAAAATATGGCGTGGCCGTGCCGCGCGGTGAAACCGCTGCGACCCGTGATGAAGCTGTCGCTGCGGCTAAGAATCTGTTCGAGGCAGGCGCCAGCGGCGTTGTCGTCAAGGCGCAGATCCATGCTGGAGGCCGCGGCAAGGGTGGTGGCGTGAAGATTGCCAAGTCTGTGGAAGAAGCTGGGGAACATGCCGCGAAAATTCTAGGCATGACGCTCGTTACTCACCAGACTGGTCCCGAAGGCCGCCTCGTGCGACGGCTGCTGGTTGAAGAAACCCTGCCGATTGAAAAGGAACTGTATTTAGGAATTGTGATTGATCGTGTCGAAGCGCGGCCTGTATTCATGGCGTCTGCTGCGGGTGGCATGGAAATTGAACAGGTTGCCGCCGACAATCCTGATGCGATCTTGAAGGAATATATCGATCCTGGCATGGGCCTGGAAGCATTCCAGGCGCGGAAACTGGCATTCAAGCTGGGGCTGGGTTCGAAGCAGATCAATTCCGCGGTACAGTTCATGACCAGCTTATACAAGGCGTTTGAAGAATCGGATTCATCGCTGATGGAAATTAATCCGTTTGTCAGTTGCACCGATGGCCGATTGTTTGCGCTCGATGCCAAGATGACCTTCGACGACAATTCTATGTTCCGCCATGCTGACATTCGCGAGCTGCGCGATGTGACGGAAGAAGATCTACTGGAAGTGGAAGCTTCGAAGTACAACCTCAATTACATTAAGTTGGACGGCAACGTGGGCTGCATGGTGAATGGCGCCGGGCTCGCGATGGCTACGATGGACATTATTAAATATGCCGGCGGCTTGCCCGCGAACTTCCTCGATGTGGGCGGTGGCGCCAACGCGGAGCAGGTCACGCACGCGTTCGAAATTCTGCTGAGCGATAAAAATGTGAAAGCCGTGCTGATCAATATTTTCGGCGGCATTCTGCGTGTCGATACTTTAGCGAACGGCGTGGTGGAAGCAGCGCGCAAGACGCAAATCCAGCTTCCTATTGTGTTGCGGCTGGAAGGAACCAACGTGGAGCAGGGCCGGGAAATTCTAAAGAATTCCGGTCTGAATTTTATCGTCGCGCAAACCATGAAAGACGCGGCGGAGAAAGTTGTAGCTGCGGCAAAAGCCTAATGGCCAAAGCACCAATAAATTTATGAGCATTCTCGTTAATAAAAAGACCAAGTTGATTGTTCAGGGGCTCACGGGCCGCGAAGGAACTTTCCATGCGAAAGCGTGTGCGGAATATGGCACGCAGGTTGTCGGCGGGGTGACTCCCGGCAAAGGCGGCACCACACACGAAGGCTGGCCGGTATTCAACACCGTGCAGGAAGCCGTGGACAAAACCGGGGCCGACACAACGGTCATTTTTGTTCCGCCTCCATTTGCTGCCGACGCAATTATGGAAGCGGCTGCCGCGGAAGTCGAACTGATTGTCTGCATCACGGAAGGCATTCCGACGCTGGACATGGTGCGAGCATGGGAATTTTTGCAGACGCGGCGCTCACGGCTGATCGGGCCTAACTGTCCGGGAATTATTTCTCCCGGCAAATGCAAAATCGGAATTATGCCGGCGCGTATTCATAAAGAAGGCGCGATTGGCATCGTTTCGCGCTCGGGCACGCTGACGTATGAAGCCGTACATCAGCTCACGCAAATGGGAATCGGACAATCCACCGCGATTGGTATCGGCGGCGATCCCATCATCGGAACGAACTTTGTGGATGCGTTGGATTTGTTCAATCGCGATCCGCAAACTGAAGCCGTCATTATGATCGGCGAAATTGGTGGTAACGCCGAAGAAACCGCAGCGGAGTTCGTAAAGAACCATATGAAGAAGCCGGTTGTCGGATTTATCGCCGGACAAACCGCGCCTCCGGGACGTCGCATGGGGCACGCTGGCGCGATTATCTCCGGCGGTAAGGGTACAGCCGAAGAGAAAATCAAAACCATGGAAGCGGCGGGAATTCGCGTGGCGAAGTCGCCGGCGGCGATCGGCGAAACGCTGGCTGCCGCGATTGGCGCTCCAGTTCGCGCCTAACAATTTCAATTCACGACTAAATAAGGATCAACGAAAAATATGACTTTGCAACGCACGTTCACGATCATTAAGCCGGATGCGGTAAAGAAAAATGCTATTGGCGACATCATTTCGCAATTCGATAAAAACGGATTCCGGGTTCTGGGCATGAAGAGACTGGAAATTACCAAGCGCCAGGCGCAGGAGTTTTATGCGGTGCACTCGAGCCGTCCGTTCTTTGATTCACTGACTGATTTCATGTCGAGCGGCCCGATTGTTGTTCTCGCGCTGGAAAAAGAAAATGCCATTGCCGATCTGCGCAAGTTGATGGGTGCAACCAATCCGGTGAATGCTGAAGAAGGCACGATCCGTAAGAAGTGGGCGTCGAGCATTGAGTACAACGCGATTCATGGCTCCGACGCGGAAGATACCGCGCGGTTTGAGTTGAGTTACTTTTTCTCGGGATACGAACTGGCTTAGCCTAACGGTTCGTACAGATTTCCTTCTACACGGTCCGCAATCTTGGGCAGTTCTTTTTTGGCATGCTGCAGGAAATAGGGAGCTGCGCGGTGAGCTTCCAGAGCGGCATCGTCTTTGTACTGCTCATAAATGAAGAAGCGCCGCGGCTCCGTTTTATGGCGGTGCACCTGATACATGGTGCAGCCGGTTTCCTTGCGGGAGTGTTCCGTTAACTTTGCCAAGACTTCTGCAACTTCTGCCTCATGGCCTGCTTTTGCCATCCATATGACCGACAGAACGACCATTTCTCTCTCCGTAACTTTGAACTAAACTCCAGCTTGAATTTGTGTTTTATGCCCGGTGAGCGCTTCCATTTCAGCCGAGAACCCTTCGGTCAACATAGTCTGTTGACGGTCAGGTCCCGTGGACACCATGCCGATGCCAGCCCCGGTTTCTTTTTCCAGGAAGTTCAAATATTCGCGGGCCTGCTTCGGCAATTTCTCGACATTAACTACATTCGTTGTGGAAGTCCGCCAGCCGGGCATTTTGCGATATACACACTCGATTTTGTCGTAGCCGCAACCCTCGGCAGGAAGCTCTTCCGTCGCCTTGCCGTCAATTTTATATCCGACGCAAACCGGAATCTCTTCCAATTCGTCGAGCACATCCATCTTGGTCACAACCCACCAGGAAAATCCATTGATCATGCTGGAATAACGCAGCAGCGGCAGGTCAAGCCAACCGCAACGGCGGGGCCGTCCCGTGACTGCTCCATATTCGTTGCCAAGCGCCCGCAGACGTTCCCCGGTTGCGTCTTTAATTTCGGACGGGAATGGTCCTTCTCCAACGCGCGTGCAGTACGCTTTTGTCACGCCAATCACCGTATTAATGGAGGTCGGCGGAACGCCGGTACCAATGGCAGCGCCACCCGAAGTCGCGCTCGAAGAAGTCACAAAAGGATAGGTGCCATGATCAATATCAAGCATCGTGCCTTGCGCACCTTCAAAAATCACCGACTTGCCTTCGGCCAATGACCGGTTCAGCAATGCAGCCGTGTCGCGTACGAACGGTGCGATCTTGCTGGAGGCTTGCGCATATTCTTCGTAAATTTTGTCAGGATCGAGCGGTTCCGTATTGAACAGGGCATGCACGATCATGTTTTTCTCGCGGCATGCGTTCTCAATGTGCTTGCGCAGCAGTTGCAAGTCGAGCATGTCCGCGACACGCAAGCCGCGACGTCCCATTTTGTCTTCGTAGGCAGGCCCAATACCGCGAGAAGTCGTGCCGATTTTTACCCGGCCGGGAGCATTTTCAGACGCCAGTTCAATCATGCGATGGTAGGGAAGAATCACATGCGCGCGATTGCTGATGAAAAGATTTCCATCCACCTGAACCCCTGCGTTGCGCAGCGCGCCCACTTCCTTCAGGAACGCCATGGGATCAAGCACCACGCCATTGCCGATCACACTCAAGCAGCCCTTCCGCAAAACTCCACAGGGAACCAGCTGCAAAATAAACTTTTTACCGTGAATAATGACGGTGTGGCCGGCGTTGTGCCCACCCGCGTAGCGCGCGACTACGGGGAAGTTTTCGGAGAGCACATCTACAATTTTGCCCTTGCCTTCGTCCCCCCACTGCGCACCGATAATGACCGCCGCCTTGCCCTTCTTCAAATGCTGCTCCATGAAAGTGGATTTAGCTTATTTTTAGCCGCACTTATTCTCTACAGCGCACACAGTCCCGAATGGACCACTGAAATTGAGAGTACTGGGAAAATATCGAACGGGTAGAGTGTACTGTTTATGATACAACAGGAGCCAATCGTTAGTCTCATTTTCCCATTCTGCGAAAATCGCATCGGCCCCATCGAAATTTGCAATCCTTTAAGCTGGAATCCGAATCAATTGATTGCTGGTTAAACAATTATGCCCGAATTACCTGAAGTAGAAACGATTGCCCGCGGTCTGGCGAAGCGCGTTACTGGAGATGTGATCGAAGACGTATGGCTGGGATCGAAGCCTGAGCCGCTGAAGTCTTCTGCCCGGGAAATTGCCGCAACTTTGCCCGGGAAACGGATCGAAACCGTCCGCCGCGAAGGTAAACATATTGTGATTGAGCTGGTGCCGAGCGAGAGTGCTGCCCCGAAAAAGGCCACAAAGGCTGCACGGGCGGGGAAGTCCGCGCCTGCATTCGACCCATCTGCATCGCGGGCGCAGTGGATCGTGCACCTAGGAATGACGGGCCGCCTCCAGGTTTGTTCGTCCGACGAGGAGATCGCCAAGCACACGCACGCCATTGCCACACTCGAATCAGGGCGCGAATTACGATTTGTGGACCCAAGGCGCTTTGGGCGGCTGAGCATTACCAGCACTGGAGATTTCGATGCCGGCGGAGTCGAACCTCTGGAAGTTGATTTAGAACGCTTCATCAAATTGTTCCGCGGCCGGAAGGTTTTCATCAAAGCGGCGCTGCTGAATCAGAAACTCTTGCGCGGCATAGGGAATATCTATGCGGATGAATCTTTGTTTCGTGCGGGCATCCGTCCACGAAGGCGCGCGGCCTCGTTGTCGCGTGAAGAGTTGACCAGGTTGCATACTGCCATCAAAGAGGTCTTGCGCGAAGCGATCAAATTAGGTGGCTCTTCAATTTCCGACTACGTGGATGTGGATGGAGAAGAAGGTTTCTTTCAGCTTCAGCATCGCGTCTATGGCAGGGAAGGCGAGCCTTGTTTGGTTTGCAAAACGCCGATTAAAAGAATTGTTGTCGGTGGCCGCAGTACGCACTATTGTCCGCACTGCCAGAAGTAATTAACGGGATTTCTTTACCGACAATTTCAGCTTCGCAATTTCCTGCAAGGTGAGATGGCGAAATTTTCCGGGATGTACGTCGAGTTGAAATGGGCCGTATTTCACGCGTTTGATTTTCTCCACGTGATGTCCCACTTCTTCGAACATGTGACGGATCTGGCGGTTCTTCCCTTCAATCAGAGTGACTTCGTACCAGGGGTTGTCAGCCTCGCGCACCGACTTTATTTTCGCCGGAGCAGTGCGGCTGCGTTTGCCGTTCTTGGTGCGGATGGAAATTCCGGAGCGCAATTTGGCAATATCGTCGGCGGTGGGAATACCGGCAACTTTTACCAGATAGGTTTTGGGAATATGCGATGCGGCCTTCATCAGTAAAGCCGCGAGTTCGCCGTCATTTGTAAGCAACAACAATCCTTCGCTAGCGTAGTCGAGGCGGCCAACTGGATACACGCGTGCACCCACGCCGCGCAGCAAATCCATCACAGTGGGACGACCTTCGGGATCGCGAACGGTTGTGACGTACCCCTTGGGCTTGTTCATGAGCACATAGACGTGACGCTCCGGGCCCTTGAGCAGTTTTCCGTTGACGCGAATGTGGTCCTGCTCGGCATCGGCCTTGGTGCCGAGTTCGGTGACGATCTGCCCGTTGATTGAGACGAGGCCATTCGAAATCATTTCTTCGGCTTTGCGGCGCGAGGCGACTCCGGCAGCGGCGATAATTTTTTGCAGACGTTCAGCGGGCATAAGGTTTCATCGAAGGCAATTTGATTTTAATGGCGTACTCGGATTCGCTATTCAGAAGTTTGTTTGTCCGAATCTCCCTGTGCTGGAGCGAGAGCGTGCTCTGGTTCCGTTGCTTCGGCAGGTTCTGCCGGCGACGATTCAGTCTCCTGCGGCAGCAGATCGCCCTGGAACGATTCCGCCACGAGCTTTTCAAACTCTTCCATGCTGGGGAGTTCGTTCACATCTTTTAAACCGAAGCGCAATAGAAATTCCTTGGTTGTCTTGTAAAGAATAGGACGGCCAATGACGGCTTTGCGGCCTGCTGTTGTGATGAGCTTACGGTCCAAAAGTGTGCCGATCACGCCGCCCGCGTCGACGCCGCGAATGTCATTAATTTCAGGAACGGTCACGGGCTGCTTATACGCAATGACCGCTAAAGTTTCCAGAGCCGGCAAAGAAAGGCGAATGGGCGGCTTGAGGCTCTTGGCAAACGACCGCACCAGATCGTGATGTTCCGGCTTGGTGGACATGCGATAGCCGCCGGCAATCTGGCGGATTTCAATGCCATGTTGACTGCTTCCATATTCCGCGGCGAGTTCTTCGAGCGAGGCACGAACGCGCGATCGTACTTCGGCGTCATCAGCGGCACCTTCAGCGCGAACGGAATCCTTTACCAATAGGACGATCGCGTCCAAGGTGATCGGCATTTCCGCCGCATAAATGATTGCTTCCAGGTTGGCTTTAAGACTCATAGTTTTCCATACTGCTGCGGAGGATTCGCTCTTACTATCGCCAATCGTCGCGAACGGCCGCTTGCTTCGCCATCACTGCTTCGAATCCGGTGTGCTTGCGCAAGAGGATTTCTCCGAACATGCGATCCTGTCGTAATTGAATTGCCTGCAACCGAACAAGTTCGAGTAGAGCTAAAAACATGCAAACCAACGCCGGGCGAGATTCCACATTCCGCAATAATTGCTTCAAGCGAAGCGGACGATCTTCCAGCGAAAGCCTGCGGCGCAGGTATTCGATCATCTGTCCGACGGTGACCGTATCTTCATTCACTTCAAGCATTGGCCGAGATTTCGCGCGTTCCATGATCTGCTGAAAGGTTTTCACCAGGTCAATTACGTCAGCGGCGATTTCAGGCTCGGTCCCTTCGGCATTGATAAATTCTTTCATTGCCGGGTTCGACCAAACTACTTCTTCAATCTGCTGTTTCTGCAACAGCATTTGCGCGGCGGACTTGAACTTCTCATGCTCCAGCAGCCGATTCACCAGCTCGGCGCGAGGATCATCCACTGCGTCGGCAGGCGCCAGCGGATCGCGCGGCAATAGCATTTTCGATTTGATATGGATCAACACTGCCGCCATATAAATGAATTCGGCGGCGATGTTCACATCAAGTTCGCGCAACTTCTCAACGTATTGAAGATATTGCTGAGTGATTTTCGCAATTGGGATCTCGTAAATGTCGATGTCCTGCTTGCGAATCAGATCGAGCAGCAGGTCCAGCGGACCTTCATAAACATCCGAAACGCTGACGGCAAAAGGAAAGTCGCTGGCTTTCTCTTTCGGCTTGTCGTCTTTCTTATGTTCGGCGGGAGGCCCGGAAATCGGCACAACAATTCCTCGGGTCGCTCTCGTTGCCGGCGGTTTTAAAGATTCATCCATGTGTCACTTAATCATGTGCGAGATCATTCTCTGCAATCGAATCCTGACGGCTCTAACTCTGCTTTGCCTGTTGACTCGCTTGCGGCGGTTCGTATTCTGCCGACATGCCCATGGCTGCCCGGACTTCGTTCATCGTGGCATCCGCTACTTTGCGCGCGCGCGCCGAGCCTGCTTCCAGAATATCCCAGGCGAGCCGGGGATTCTCTTCGTATTTTTTCCGCCGCTCCTGCATCGGATTCAGGATTTCCACAAGATGGTCAGCGGCCCAGCTTTTGCAATCGATGCAGCCGATCCCAGCGGAACGGCAGCCCGCGTCCACCTTGGCGATAGTTTCGTGGTCGCTGAAGATTTTGTGCAAGTCTCCAACAGGGCATACGTCGGGATTTCCCGGATCGCTGCGCCGTACGCGCGCGGGATCGGTGACCATGGTTTTTAACTTCTGCCGTACAACCGGCTCAGGATCGGTGAGCATGATCGTGTTGCCGTAAGACTTCGACATCTTGCGGCCATCGGTTCCGGGGAGCTTTGCAGCTGGAGTTAGCAGCGGTTGCGGCTCTGGAAAAACTAATATTCCTTTGCGCTGGTAGAACAAGTTGAAGCGCCGAGCAATTTCCCGGGTCAGTTCCACGTGTGGGACCTGATCTTCGCCGACGGGAACAAAGTCCCCCTGGTAAATCAAAATGTCAGCCGATTGCAGCACGGGATAACCGAGGAAGCCGTAGGTTCCCAGGTCCTTCTCGATAATGTTTTCGCGCTGCTCCTTATAAGTAGGAACGCGCTCCAGCCAGCCCAGTGGCGTAATCATGGAAAATAGCAGATGCAATTCCGCATGCTGTGGCACGTGCGACTGGATGAACATGGTGCAGCGCTCGGGGTCGAGCCCTGCCGCCAGCCAATCGAGCAACACTTCGAGCGAGTTCTCTTTGACCTTCGAAGTGTCGGCATAGTCGGTTGTGAGTGCGTGCCAATCGGCAACGAAAAAGAAGCACTCGTACTGGTCCTGCATACGGACCCAGTTGTCCAAAGCGCCAACGAAGTTTCCAAGGTGCAGCTTGCCCGTGGAACGCATTCCACTGAGCACGCGTTTGCGGTTACTGATACGAGAAGGCATTAGATTTTTATGTTCGCTAAAGTATATTGAAAAACCGATAAAACTGGATCTAACAGTCGAAGCAAAACTCCCGGAACTATATAAACCAGCGCTAATAAACCAACCCAACCTACCATATCGTAAATACGGAGCACTTTTTCAGGAAGCAGATGGCGAATGACATGGCTTCCGTCTAGTGGCGGTAACGGTATAAGGTTGAAAACTGCAAGGATGACGTTGATGGTTAGAAATTGATAGAGCAACAAACTGATGGGCACAATTATAGAACCCGATTCAGCGGAAACGTCTCCCTTGGCAATGCTCGATACAACTTCCCCGCCAAAAGAAGACGTTAACTTGATAACGACTAGCAAAACCGTCGCACAAACTGCCACCAGAAAATTGCTGGTCGGGCCAATGATCGCTGTAAGAATGTCGTCTCTTACCGGATCACGAAAATTTTTCGGATCGACTGGTGTCGGTTTTGCCCATCCAAAAACCGGAAAATGCATCAACATGCAGACGATTGGAAAGATGATTGTTCCAAAGAGATCAATATGCTTAATTGGATTCAGCGTGACGCGCCCCAGCATGCGCGCGGTAGGATCACCGCAACGATTCGCCATCCACGCGTGGGCTGATTCATGAACGCTGATGGCGAATAAAAATGCGATTAGCTGAAAGGCAAGTACCACATAATACAAGGACATTTTGGGTCGGATTTGATGGTATCACGCGTCAATCGCGGGCTTGCCTCGCTATACAATAATTGGGACGGTAATAAAATTGAGACGCTAATAATACGAGAGATGATATGGCCGATTCACTCTATTTAAGTTTGTGGTTTCCGCGCCTGGAGTTTGAAGATCTGTTAAAGCACGCGATTGCCGTGATGCGGCAATTTCCGTTTTCTCAGCCGCAACCGGGCATCACGTATGTTTCGCTGCATCCTGTTTCCTGGAATGAGGCGACGATTGTCGAGCAGCGCTTCCAGCCGCCGGTGCCTCCGGAAGAGGCTGCCAATTTAGCCGCCGAACAGTTCCACGAAGACTACGCCTACGTATTCGAAGCTGCGTGGGATTTATGGAATCCCCTGGAAACCGGCGCGGAGTGGACACTGCAGCCTTCGACCGTGAGGTTTATTGCTCGCGGCCCGGACTTCGATGAGAGTTCGTACGAGCAAGAAGGCCATGTAGAAGTTGATTTCGGCAGCGACATGCCTTTCCTGCAGGAACAAGTCAGATTCACCCAGGGAACTGAATCTAAAATCCTCGCGAATGTGCAGAAGCTGGTGGAATTCAGCGCGAAGATCGAAAAGAATTCCGAAGCCAGCGCGCGGCTGTTATGGTCGGAGTCAGAGGAAAATCTGGCGCAGAAGCTGATCGCAAGGCTGCAGAAAGTTCAGTAAATAAATAACCGCAGAGAACGCAGAGAAGAACAAAAAAAATTCTTGTTCTGTATTCTCCGCGTCCCCTGCGGTCATGAACTGTTTACTTCGTTCTACCTGCTTCGACTCCCAACTTATCCACTGCCGCTGCCTGCGCCGCTGCTAAACGAGCGGTCAGTACGCGGAATGGCGAGCAGGAGACGTAGTTCAGGCCGATTTGATGGCAGAATTCGACGGACGAAGGTTCGCCGCCGTGTTCGCCGCAAATGCCGACCTTCAGGTCAGACCGTGTTTTGCGGCCGCGTTCGGTGGCCATCTTCACCAA
>DASXCC010000221.1:0-12315 GCA_036491415.1 Terriglobales bacterium
CAAAGTCACAGCCGGACATCAATCTGCTCGCACCAAAGACAACATGCAGCTTCCGGAAAACAGCCAGGCCGCGCGCCAACTCGGCGAAATGATTCTCAATGCGCTGGGACAGAATACGTTGTTCATTTCCGCGGCGCTGCCCGCGCGGGTGTTTCCGCCCCTGTTCAATCGCTATCAGGGCGGACAATCCTTCGGCACGCATGTGGACAATGCCATCCGGCAGATCACCGGCAGCGGGCACCGAATTCGTACCGACCTTTCGGCAACGCTGTTCTTTTCGCAGCCTGATGAATATGACGGCGGCGAATTGATCGTCGAAGACACTTACGGGCTGCACAATGTGAAGCTGCCTGCGGGCCACATGATTCTCTATCCCTCAACCAGCCTGCATCACGTAACCCCAGTCCCACGCGGCGCGCGCATCTGCTCGTTCTTTTGGATTCAAAGCATGGTGCGCGATGACGGCGAACGAACGCTGCTGTTCGATCTCGATATGGCAATTCAGAAATTGAATTCCGAGCGCATCGAAGGCAGCGCAGCAGTGCAATTTACAGGCGTGTATCACAATCTTCTTCGCCGCTGGGCCGAAATCTAATTACGCTTTATGGTTTTGCGAAAGTTTTGCGAAAAAATGACCCTGCGGAAAATTCTCTTTTCCTGGCAACCACCGGCGTTGCGGTACTTGTGTTCTCCGGCCTGACCATGAGCTGGATTCGATTTAGCAACTGGCGCAGACGCTCCAACATTCCTCAAGTCGAGAAAACTCCAAAAGCTGAGTTAGCCGCCTGATCGCAAACTATCGTGCGCTGTCTATAAATCTCTTCTTTTCGTCAAATAAATAGTTCCCAAAATCATAAACTTGCGATTCTTGCTAAAATTGCCCACTCTTATCAGCACATTGAACTCCTGTGGATACAACAACGTATATAAGTTGTGATGTATAGCCGGACGCAGAAGACGTACCGCTTCAAGCTTTAGAAATCAGGGGTTCTGGAGAGTTTTGGCGTGGAAGACGCCCAAATCGTTGCCATCCTAGTCCGTCGCTGTATCGCAGGAGACGCAGCTGCATGGGAGGAGATCGTGCAACGATATCACCGCCGGATCTACAACATCTGCTATCGCTTCTCCGGTTCTGCCGACGACGCCCAGGACCTCACCCAGGAAGTCTTCATCAAAATGTACCGGACGTTGAATTCTTTTGATGCCGCCAAAGGCGCGTTCATGACCTGGGTCACCACCGTAACGCGCAACCTGCTGGTGGACCATTTCCGCAAAGGCAAGCAGGATAGGCTTACAGATTCTATTGATACTGTGTCCTCCGAACACGAGGACGTTATGCCGTTAAGCGAGCAGATCGAGGACCATGGCCCCCGGCCAGATGCGCGGGTCCAAAGCCGCGAAGCTCGCGATACGGTGCATGTAGCCCTGCAAAAGCTCTCCCCGGAGCTTCGTGAAGCAGTGATTCTAAGGGACTTACAGGACATGGATTACCGGGACATTGCCATGGCCCTGAAGGTTCCGGAGGGTACCGTGAAATCCAGAATCAATCGAGGACGCGTGGAACTTGCACGCCTTCTCCAACGTACATATAGGCAGGTGATGTAATGCCAGGCGAAAACAACAAAGTAATACGGTGCAGCGAGTTCGACACCCTTCTCAGTGAGGTGATTGAGAACCGGGTGACAGGGATGGCGCTGGAGATTTTTAACAGCCACGCCGAAACCTGTGCGAACTGCCGTCTGCTATTCGCTGAGGCGCAAGAAGGACATCGCTGGATGAAGTCGCTGGCGGAGGTTGATCCGCCGGCAAGCCTCATCCCGAATATTTTGGCTGCGACCACAGGCGTGCAATCCACCCACAAAGCAACGTCACCCTGGTGGGAATGGATGGAAGCTTCCATCTTCGCCCCGGTCATGGCCATCGTGAGACAACCACGATTCGCGATGTCATTCGGCATGGCATTCTTCTCCCTGTCCGTTGGACTCAATGTGGCTGGCGTGAAAGTAAGCGATGTACGCCACGTGGATCTACGGCCGAGTGCGGTGCGGCACTCTTACTACGAGACCTCGGGAAAGATCGCAAAGTATTACGAGAATTTGCGGTTTGTATATGAGTTCGAGGCGCGAGTTAGAGAGTTGAAGCGCATTACTCAGCCCGCCGGACAATCTCAAGAAAAGGAAAAAGACCGTAAGAACAATACCAGTGGACAACCCGATCAAAAACAAGAACGCAACTACAGTCAGCAGGGAGATCAGCCAATTTTCGCTGACTACCAGCGGGCTATTCCTGTAGTGCCGGTGACCACTCGCAGGAGGTTTGTATGAATTGCGTGAACCATCCTAATACCACAGCGGTGCACTACTGCCGTACATGCGGTAAACCAATTTGCTCGGCGTGCAGCCGCGACGTCATGGGGGTCATTTATTGCGAACCATGCCTTGCGGAACGGCTCCAGGGTGTGCAGCCTCCGCCGGTGCAACCGCCGACTCCCGGATACGCGCCTCCGGCTGCGGGATTCGTTTCCCCAGCCATGGGCTACGTTCCGCCGCTGGGCGCAGCACAGCCTGGATTCATAGCCGGTCCCAATCCCGCATTAGCAGGATTGTTGGCAGGCATTTTTCCCTTCGGCGTTGGCGCAGTGTATTGCGGCCAATACATCAAGGGCCTGGTGCACCTGGGAATTTTTGTATCCCTCATCATTGCGGAGAGCAGCGGCGTTCCCTGGTATGTACACATGATGCTGGGCATGGGAATTGCATTTTTTTACGTGTTTCAGATCGTGGACTCAGTCCGCACTGCGCATGCTCTGCTGGCCGGACAACCTATACCTGATCCGTTTGGCTTGAGCCAGGCTTTCGGTCCCATTCAAAGAAACCCCGTCAACAGCAGCGCGAAGATGCCCGTGGGAGCAATTGTTTTGATTGTTCTGGGCGGGTTATTTCTTCTTAACACGTTGTTAGATTTCGACATCAATAACATTTGGCCGCTGTTCCTGATTGGCCTTGGCTTCTGGATGTTTGCCCGGCGATGGGGAATTATTCCCGCGCAAATTCGCGGGTGCCAGTGCGACCGTTGCAGATCACGCGGTATCACCGGCCCCGTCATCATGATGACTGCTGGCATGCTTTGGCTGCTGGATGAAGTTGCACACATAGATTGGGGACATAGCTGGCCGGTACTGCTGATCGTGATCGGCTTATTGAAAGTCTGGCAAAGCAACGCATCGTCTACCGGACACACTACATGGACTCCGGCACAACCCGGCGCTCCGGCGCCACCGGTGAACCCAGTCGCTCCTATGGAACCGCCACAAACACCGCCAAGCGAGGTGACCAATGGCTAGCACAACGCAAATACCACCAGCACCGCAGCCGCCGCAATACCAGCCACGGCATCCGCGCTCGATCACCGGGCCGATTGTGCTGATCGCGATCGGCGTTCTCTTTCTGCTGGAAAAGATGGGCGTGTTGCACTGGAGAAATCTCGGGTATTGGTTCGCTCACTACTGGCCGCTGCTGCTGATTCTGTTCGGTGTGGTCAAGTTGATCGAGCACATGGCAGCCCAGCGGTCCGGCACCCCTTCTCCTGGTTTAGGGGTTGGCGGCGCAATTATTATTGTCGCGATTATTTTCTGGGGTCTGGTGGCTACGCACGCTGCGCGTGTGGATTGGAACTCGCTTGGAGATCAATTACACATTGATGACAACGACTTCCCTTTCTTCGGACACAGCTACAGCTTTGAAGATCAGTTGGCGCAGACATTTCCTGCAGGCGGCAATCTGCACATCACCAACGATCGCGGTGCGGTGAACATTACCGCTGCTGACGACAATCAGATTCGCATCTCAGTTCACAAACGCGTGAATGCCGAGAACCAGGAGGAAGCCGACAAATGGAATGGCCAGACGCGGCCGCAGATCACGGTTTCCGGCCAGAACGTCACGGTGAATGCCAACACGCAAGGCGCGGGTGACCATGGCGTTGCCAGCGATTTGGACATCAGCATTCCCCGCAAAGCGACGGTTGTCGTCGACGCTCGCCACGGGGATGGCACGATCCTGGGACGTGATGGCGACGTAAGTTTGTCCGCCCAGCATGGCGACGTTTCCATTACCGACATCAACGGCAACGTGCATCTCGACCTGCAGGACAGCTCGGCTCACGTCTCGAAAATTTCCGGAGATGTGAATGTTGGCGGCAAAGCAGACGACGTTTCTTTCGAAGACATCAAAGGAACTCTGACGCTCGACGGCGACTTTACCGAAAGCGTACGGCTCGCTCGTATTGCCAAGACATTTACCTTTAAATCAGCACGCACGGAAATTAACTTCGCCAAATTGGACGGCGATCTCGACCTGGACTCCGGCGATTTGCGCATCAATAACGTGATGGGTCCGGTGCGGGTTTCCACCAAAGCCAAAGACATTGGGCTGATCGGCGTAAGCGGCGACCTGCGCTTGAAGAATGAAAACGGCTCCGTCGAAGTGCAAATGACGAAAATGGGCAGCATGGACATTGCAACTCAAAATGCTGACATCCAGCTCGGCCTGCCCGTCAAAGCTGGATTTCAACTCGATGCCCGCTCCCATGGCGGAGAAATCGATTCAGACTTCGATGGCCTCGGCATCCACAATGGCGATGAGCAATCGACTGCCGCAGGCAGTGTTGGGGGCGGTGGCCCGCACATCGTAATTAACAACGAGCATGGCAGCATTCAGATCCATAAAGGCGCGATCGAAGCGGATGACGAGGAACCTCCGGCACCCAAGCCTCCAAAAGGGCCTCATAGCAACTCGAATGCACCCGCAGTCACGGACAATTAAAAACAGACAACCAACATCAGAACGGCGGAGCTTTACTTCCGCCGTTTTTTACTTTTGGGAATCTTGCCGATGCGCGGATCGCGCTTGAGAATCAATTCGCAGACGTGCAGCGCGGACTCTTCGAAGTCAGGCGCGGTGACAGGAAGAATTTGCCATCCGGTCACATCTTTTCCAAAAACCCCAATCGACCGCATGTTCGGCAGTTCTTTTTTCAAGCTTTTGTGATGCTCGACTACTGTGGCAATCCAGACGCCGTTGTCCTCGGTGTAGCTCGGGCGGTCGCGCAGCGCGAGGACAATTTTCTCGTCCACATAAACCGCCAAACAACCAAACATAGAACGCGTCCAGGGATCGAGTTCGCTCAGCGCATCCAGCACAAATTCATGCGGAATGTTCTTGCGCTTAACGACGATTTCGTCCGGCGAGGTGAAGGAAGTCCGGCTTCGACCAGATTTAGGCATTGAGATCAATATCTCAAAAAATCTTGGGGTTTGCGAACCAGTTTGCGGTTAGGATAATCCGCTAAGTTCATACAGGCGGCGTTCGTGTTCTTAAAAATCCTGCTCGTTTTGGCTCTTATCGTTGCTGCAGTGCTTCTCTACGCGGCCACTAAACCCAATGCCTTTCGTCTGCAGCGTTCGATTGTGATCAATGCACCTCCGGAAAAAATCTTTGCATTACTCAACAACTTCCACAACTGGAAACAATGGGCGCCGCAAGATAAAGAGGATTCCACGATGCAAAGAACATACAGCGGCCCGGAAAGCGGTACCGGTGCAACTTCAGATTGGGACAGCAAAGGGAGCGCGGGCAAAGGACGTATGGAGATTATCGAATCCATACAGCCGAACAAAGTTTCCGTGAAAGTGGATTTCGTAAAACCATTTGCCGCCCACGGAATCAATGAATTCACGCTTCAGCCCTCTGGCGCTTCCACACAGGTCACTTGGAATTGGACAATGCGAAGCTCCATGGTTTACATGCTCAATGTCACGAGCATTTTCGTGAACATTGACAAGAAGATGGGCGAACACTTCGAAACGGGTCTTCGTAATCTGAAGACAACTGCGGAAGAATAACTGTCTGTAAGTTTCACAAAAACAGGCCATTCGCCCGTAACCTCTGCAATTTAACGCCTTTCTAGTAAAATAGCTGCTTATGCTTCGTGTTGGATTCATTGGTTGGAGAGGTATGGTGGGCAGCGTCCTCATGCAGCGCATGCGTGAGGAAGGAGACTTTTCTGGTCTGGAGCCTGTCTTTTTTTCGACTTCAAACGCCGGTGGTGCCGCGCCCAAAGAGGCCGCTGGCGCTCCGTTGAAGAATGCGTCCGCTCTAAAGGAACTCGTCAAGTGCGATGTGCTCATCAGTTGCCAGGGCGGCGAGTACACCACGGAAGTTTACGGCCCGCTGCGAAAAAGCGGCTGGCAGGGATATTGGATTGACGCAGCCTCCACGCTGCGCATGGAAAAAGATGCGGTCATTATTCTTGACCCGGTCAACGGAGACGTCATTGAGCGCGGCATAGCTTCCGGCATCCGCAGTTTTATCGGCGGCAATTGCACAGTAAGCCTCATGCTGATGGCCTGCGCGGGCTTGTTTAAGGCAGGTCTGGTCGAATGGATGACTTGCATGACCTATCAGGCAGCCTCAGGCGCGGGCGCCGCCAAAATGCTGGAACTCGTGAAACAGATGAGCGCGCTGGTTGACCCTGTTCGCAAAAATCCTTCGGACAATGCTCTGGAAGTAGACCGCATGGTGATTGAAGCGCAACGGGCTTCTTCTTTACCGACACAGGAACTTGGCGCGCCGTTGGCGGGAAGTCTTCTCGCTTGGATTGACAAAGAAATGCCCGGCGGTCAAAGCAAAGAAGAATGGAAGGGCATGGCCGAGACCAACAAAATCATGGGCCTGAATCCCCCGGTTCCGATAGATGGCATCTGCGTGCGTGTGGGTTCCATGCGCTGTCACAGCCAGGGACTTACCATCAAGTTAAAGAAAGATATCCCGCTTGATGAAATCGAACAGATCCTCGTTAGCAAGAATGCCAGCAACAAGGATTGGGTTCGGATTGTCCCAAACAACAAAGACGCGACCGTGCGCGATCTCACGCCGACCGCCGTTTCCGGCAAGCTGCATGTCCCCATTGGCCGTCTGCACAAATTAAAAATGGGCCCGGAGTATCTCGGGGCATTTACTGTCGGCGATCAGTTATTGTGGGGCGCAGCGGAACCGCTGCGGAGAATGCTGGACATCTTGAGAAATCGAGTGAGCGAAAAAGAGCCGCAGTTAGTTGCGGCACGTACTTAATTCTGCGTTGCAACACTAACAATGATCCGATCCTACAAAGGTATTTCGCCGACCATTCCTGTGTCCTGCTACATTGACGACTCCGCGCAGATCATCGGCGACGTCGTTCTTGGCGAGCACTCAAGTGTGTGGATGAATGCTGTCGTCCGCGGCGATGTGTACGCCATCCGCATCGGATCAAGCACCAATATTCAGGACAACTGCGTGCTGCACGGAATGAAAAATCAGTACGGCGTCACACTTGGTGATTTCGTCACTGTCGGACATTCGGTCAACTTGCACGGCTGCATTATCGAAGACCGCTGCCTGATCGGCATGGGCTCGATCATCCTGAATGGCGCGAAGATTGGCGCGGGTTCGATCATCGCCGCTGGCACTTTGATTCCCGAACAAACCATAGTTGAGCCGGGTTCTTTGTGGATGGGCTCTCCCGGAAAATTCCGCCGCAAGCTGAATGCGCAAGACCAGGAAAGCATCCTGCGCTACGCCAACAATTATTTAGGATATAAAGATTCGTACCTGCGCGAACGCTGATTTCCATGATGTATCTGTTACCCTAAACAATTGTCATCCTAAGCGAAGCAATGTTTCAGCGAGCGCGAAAACATTGCGCAGTCGAAGGATCCCTATCAGCTTGCGTGCATGGCTTGCAGTTTAGAAACATTTTTGGCCGGTAGGAATTCTTCGACTTCATAATTTATTCGCGAGCGAATGAATTATTACGCTCAAAATAATAAGAAATTAAATTATCAATGAAGAAAATTACTCCTCGATCTGAAGATTTTGCCGCCTGGTACCAGGACGTTGTTCTGCAAGGCGACATGGCCGAGCCCGCCGAAGTAGTAAAGGGCTGCATGGTCATTAAGCCCAACGGCTATGCCATTTGGGAATTGCTACAGCGTGAACTTGACGACCGCTTCAAAGCCAGCGGCCATGAGAACGCCTATTTCCCGTTGCTCATTCCGCAGAGCTTTTTAAAAAAGGAAGCCGAGCACGTGGAAGGTTTTTCGCCGGAACTCGCGGTCGTGACCATCGCCGGCGGGAAACAGCTTGAAGAGCCATATGTGATCCGCCCAACTTCGGAAACCATCATCGGCCACTTCTTTGCTAAGTGGATTCACAGCTATCGCGATCTGCCGGTGCTCATCAATCAATGGGCCAACGTCATTCGTTGGGAATTGCGCACGCGCATGTTCCTTCGCACCACGGAATTTCTCTGGCAGGAGGGACACACCGCCCACGCCACGCACGAAGAGGCGCTCGAAGAAACGCTGCGCATGTTGGATGTTTACGCCGACGTCGCCGAGAACGTAATGGCCATGCCGGTAGTGAAAGGCATGAAGACGCTGGCGGAAAAATTCGCCGGGGCGGTTCGCTCTTATTCCATCGAAGCCATGATGCAGAATGGTCTCGCGCTGCAAGCCGGCACCAGCCATGATCTCGGTCAGAATTTCGGCAAAGCTTTCGATGTGCAGTTTCAAACCAAAGAAGGCAAGCTCGACTACGTGTGGCAAACGAGCTGGGGCGTAAGCACGCGCCTCATCGGCGGGCTGGTGATGACGCACTCTGATGACAAGGGATTAGTGCTGCCTCCGAAGCTTGCTCCAAAAAAAGTTGTGCTTGTGCCGATCTTCCGTAAAGAAGAGGAGCGCGCCACAGTCATGGAAGCGGCCGCGAAGATCGCCAAAGAAATCGGCGCCCATGTGGATGCCCGCGAAAGTGAAACTCCCGGCTCGAAATTCTTCCACTGGGAGCAGCGTGGCGTTCCCGTCGTGCTGGAGCTTGGGCCTCGCGATGTGGCCAGCGGAAATATTGTCATCAAGCGCCGCGACACGGGCACCAAAGAAATCGTTCCGCAAACCGAAGCAGCAGCGAAGGTAAAGGCCACGCTCGACGCCATGCAAGGCGACCTGTATGCAAAAGCCAAGCAGAGGCTGAAAGACAATACCGTGCTGGCTAATTCCATTGAGGAAGTGGAAAGCATTCTGAGCAACGAAGTCACCGCGGAAAAAGGCGGGGGCAAATTTGTGATGGCGCACTTGAAAGATGATCCGAAGAATGACGCTCGGATCAAGGAATTCAAAGCCAGCGTGCGCAATATTCCCGCGGTAGATGAATTCGACGGCCCCGGCAAATGCATTTTAACGGGAGAGCAGGTCGACCGCCGCGTGTGCATCGCAAAGGCGTATTAGTGTTGTCATCGTCCTATAGGATTGTCATCCTGAGCAAAGCATGATTTTTGGATTGTCATCCTGAGCGGAGCATGATCCTTCGCTTGCGAAGATTATGCGTAGTCGAAGGATCTTGTGGTTGCATTAAAGTTTTAAAGGTTTTTGATGTTGCAAGAATCCAGAAAACACAAGGTCCTTCGACTTCATGAATCATTCGCTTGCGAATGATTTCACTTCGTTCAGGAATGACAAAACCGTTAAAGAATTTGCGGGCTAATCGCTAATTGCGGGAAGTTTTTTCGAATGCTAAGTGCTAAGTGCCGATTACTGTCACTAGCAACTGAGAACTAAGAACCAATGATAAAAGCTGTCCGAGGAACGCGCGACCTTCTCCCGCCGGAAACGGCGCTGTGGAACTACGTCGAAAGCGTGGTGCGCGATGTGTTCCGCGCTTACAACTTCCAGGAAATTCGCACGCCCATCTTTGAGGAGACGCAACTTTTCGCTCGCGGCGTTGGCGAAGAGACCGATATTGTCGCAAAGGAAATGTATACGTGGGAAGATCGCGGGCGCGCCGCCAGCGATCACGGCCAGTCTCTTACTCTTCGCCCTGAAAACACTGCTGGCGTGGTTCGCGCCTACATCGAACACAAACTCGGAGATCGCGGCCTCAACAAGCTCTATTACGTTGGCCCGCAGTTCCGCCGCGAGCGTCCGCAGAAAGGACGTTATCGCCAGTTCTATCAAATTGGTGCAGAAGTCATTGGCCCGGCAAGTTCTGGCAGCGAATCGCCTGCGCGCGACGCCGAACTTTTGGAAATGCTGGCCACCCTGCTCGACCGTCTGGGCATTAAGAACTGGAACCTGCAACTTAATTCCGTGGGCTCGTCCAGCGATCGCGCAAATTACAACGAAGTTTTGCGCAAAGCACTCGAGCCAGTGAAAGACAAAATGTGCGGAGATTGCCAGCGCCGCGCCGTCACCAATCCGCTGCGCGTTCTTGACTGCAAAGTTCCGGAAGACCAATCCATCATCGAAAAGTTGCCGCGTATTTACGATTACCTCGACGACGCCAGCAAAAAACATTTTGAAGAAGTGCAAGCCATTCTGGAAAGCGTCGGAGTTCCTTTCGAAATCAATTATCGCCTGGTGCGCGGACTCGACTATTACACGCGCACGGCATTCGAGTTTACGCATGGCGCGCTCGGCGCACAGAACGCCATCCTCGGCGGCGGACGTTATGACGGACTTGCTGAATTGTTGGGAAGTCCGCAACCGGCGCCGGGTATTGGTTTTGCCATCGGCGAAGACCGCCTGGTGATGGCGTTGCAGGAAGCTGCTGGTGATGTGCAACTAAAACCGGATGTTTACATCGCGCCGCTCGGCGCAGGCATGAACCGCGAGGCAGCGAAACTCGCCCGCGAACTTCGTCGTGAAAATGTCGTTGCCGAACTTGGCGATGAAAATTTTCGCCTCAAAAAGTCTTTCGAGACTGCCGACAAGCTCGGTTCGCGCTTTATATTGATTCTTGGCGAGAATGAAGTGAAAGCCGACACCTTCTCTGTGAAGAACCTGAAAAGCGGCGAGCAGATTTCCATTCCTCGAGCGCAACTTGCGAAACACGTAAAAACATAGCTCCGTAAACAGTTTATTATCAATGTTTTACAAAAATATGTCAAGCTTGCTTGACATCCATCGATCGTCCGCCTATATTCGCAATTGTCAAGTTTACTTGACATGGAGATAAGGCGATGCGCGAATCCCAAAAGCGTTATTTGCGCGAATTCCTTCCGGCCATGACATTGTTCGGCGTGACCGTATTTCTGTCCAACAAGCTACTGGCCAGCGCAAGCTCCGCCCAGCTTCGCGCCTGCTATGCCCTGCTTCCGGCGATTCCGGCAGTGTTCGTGATCCTGGCTGTGGTGCGCCGGATTCGCACGCTCGACGAACTTCAGCGCCGCATTGAGTTGGAAGCCGCACTCATTGCCAGCCTCCTGGTAGGCATGGCTTCCTTCGTCGCAGGGTTCCTGGTGGACGCGCACGTCATGCAGGTTTCCATCATCGCGGTGTTCCCCACAATGATCGCCGTTTACACGCTAGCGCAAACCTGGACCGCTTGGCGGTATCGATGAACAACCGCTTGCAGGTACTTCGCGCGGAGCGAGGTTGGTCGCAGGCGCAATTGGGAGATCAATTGGATGTCTCGCGGCAGACCGTCAATGCCATTGAGACGGGAAAGTATAATCCGAGCTTGCCGCTGGCATTTCGCATTGCTCGACTGTTCCAATTGCCGATCGAATCAGTTTTTCAACCGGAAGATTAAAAGATGAAGAATGCAAAAATTCACCGTTGACTTTCACATTTTATTCGCCTACTATCGCCACACTCTGGGGCGTGCGAAGTCCTGAGTACGAGATTAAGGAGAGGGTTTATGAAGAGCATCTTCCTACAAAAGGGAGTAAACAGCAGGCGGCTGTCCAGCGCGATTTTGTCTTTCATATTTATTTTGCTGGCCGCCGGGATGGCCGAGGCGCAGCAAGCGCCGCAACCTGCGCCAGAAACAAAAAGTCTGGAGTACTTTGTCGGCTCGTGGACGGTGGACAGCGATCTGAAGCCGGGGCCAATGGGGCCGGGCGGGAAGATGACCAGCACCGAAAAATGGGACTGGATGGATGGGAAATACTTCATCGTGGCCCATACGACCATGTCGGGTGCGATGGGTAACGGAAGCGGGCTGGCCGTGATGGGCTATAACGCCAATCAGAAAAAATTTACTTATAACGAATTCGACAGCATGGGCGAGGCGGAAAATGCTACGGGCACGTTCGATGGAACCACGTGGAGTTGGATCAGCGACGAAAACATGGGCGGGCAGGCGATGAAAGGCCGTTATACCGCCAAGGAAGTGTCGGCAACAACCTACAGCTTCAAGTTTGAAATGTCACAGGACGGCACCAACTGGACAACTGTGATGGACGGCACGGCCACAAAGAAATAAGTGGATTTAAACGAGC
>DASXCC010000222.1:0-15755 GCA_036491415.1 Terriglobales bacterium
CGTCGAAATCCGGGCCCATCACTTCGTAAACTTCAAGATGGCGAACCTTCACCACGGAGTAGTGCTTCCGCTGCCAGCGGCGTTTGCAACGGGTGCGTCGTTGGCGCGACTTGCCACTGGATTCAGTAATGCTTCCGGACTCACCGCAGACGATGCAGGGAATATTTATTTCAGCGATGCGGCCAAACATACGATCTATCATTACGACGCAGAAAAGCACGACGCTGGCGTGCTTGCCAAGACAGATTTTTCGCCCATCGCGCTTGGTTTTGTTCCGCCTGAAACTCTACTGGCACTAAACAATGAAAAATCTGTTTCCCGCGTGGATACTTCCAGTGGGAATATTTCTCCGGTAAATGAAACAGCAACCCCGATTGCGGGCACTGCACTGTTGCTTCCGGTTGGTCTGCACAATCCATTGATCCAACTCGAATGGATGCTTGCACACAAAGGCTATGTCTATCGGCGGGGTAGCAACACGGCCACACGGAGTGATCTATTGCCCGAAGAGCGGGGATACTACTACGCCCCGAACAGCATGACAGCCATTATGGCTGGAGGAACATGGCGCCCGCTGCTGCAAAGCTCGCAGCTTGCGCGCTTTGCGCTTGGCGACAAGCACTACATTACCAGCGAAGACGATGCACGCACCTGGACCGCGGAGTGGAATTCCGGAGAAAAACTAACGACGCATCTTTTTGCGGAGCGAGGCGGCACTTCGGTTGTCTCTGACGAAGAAGGAAATGTCTATGTGGCAGGAGATCAGGTGTACGTGTATGGCCGCGATGGGCGCCAAACCGGCGTGCTCGAAATTCCGGAGCGTCCAAGCAGTTTGTGTTTCGGAGGCAGTGATCATCGCACGTTATACATTGGCGCCCGCGGATCACTGTATGCGATCCAAATTGCAGCTCGCGGCCAATAGTTCACAATTCGCGTTGCGGAAATCCGCTGATCCGAAAATCGACTAAATCGTTTTAGAACCTTACTTGCTGGAGTACAATCGTCGGCGACCATTATGACCATTCAAAATAATTTCACGGCTTGCGGCATTCGCGCGAATAAACAAATTGGATTCCAGCTGATGTTGTCGATTGCAGTATTCTGCCTCGCAACTTCCATGCTCAACGCGCAGACAACAAGTGCCCAGACATCCAGTGCGGCTGCAAAACAAGCGCCAACCTCGATGGCCTACAAAGACACATCGTTGCCGTTGGAGCAACGCGTCAACGACATAGTTTCGCAGATGACGCTGGAAGAAAAAATTTCGCAATTGGGCAATAATTCGCCCGCAATCCCACGGCTCGGCGTGCCTGCATATAACTGGTGGAACGAGGGCCTGCACGGGGTGGCGCGCGCCGGAAATGCAACCGTGTTACCGCAGGCGATTGCCATGGCCGCGACGTTTGACGCGCCGCTCATGCACAGCGCCGCCGACGTGATCAGCACGGAATTTCGCGCGAAGTATTACGCTGCTTTGCATCCGGATGGTTCGGCGGATTGGTACAAGGGACTGACTGCGTGGTCGCCAAATATAAACATTTTCCGTGATCCGAGATGGGGCCGTGGCCAGGAGACTTACGGAGAAGATCCGTACCTGACGTCGCGCATGGGCGTAGCATTTGTGACCGGCTTGCAGGGGGATGATCCGAAATACATCAAGGTGGTTGCGACGCCCAAGCACTTCGCAGTGCACAGCGGACCGGAATCCACGCGGCATACGGTGAACGTAACGGCTTCGCGGCACGACATGGAAGATACATATCTTCCGGCATTTCGCGCGACAGTGATGGAAGGAAAAGCCGAGTCTGTAATGTGTGCCTACAATTCGCTAAACGGACAACCGGCGTGTGCGAACAGTGCACTTCTGCAGGAGCATTTGCGGAAGGATTGGGGATTTCAGGGTTATGTTGTCTCTGATTGCGGTGCGGCGACTGATGTCTTCGGTCCGCAATATCATCACTACACAGCGACTCCCGAGCAGGGTGTTGCGGCTTCTTTCAGCACCGGAATGGATGTGATCTGCGGGGACTATCGCAATCACATGAGCGTGGAGCCGGAGGCAATTCTTGGCGCTGTGCACAACGGTCTGTTGCCTGAGGCAGATATTGATCGCGCTCTGCGTCGTCTTTTTACTACACGATTCAAGTTGGGCATGTTTGATCCCAAAGCGGATGACCCTTACTCGAAGATCGCCCCTGATGACTATGACACCGAAGCGCATCGGCAGGTAGCGCTGAAAATGGCGCAAGAGGCAATGGTCCTGCTCAAGAACAGCGAAGGATTTCTGCCGCTGAAGGCGGCACCGAAGACCATCGCGGTGATTGGACCGGATGCGGATGATCTGGACGCGCTGGTTGGCAATTACAACGGCACGCCTTCGAAACCCGTCACGGTGCTTACAGGAATTCGCAATCGCTATCCGCAAGCGAAAGTTGTGTATGTTCGCGGCACCGAGCTCATTGCTCCAGCGGCCGGAGATGGCGCGAGCCAGGCTGTAGATGCAGCGCGCAATGCTGATCTGGTGGTTGTTGTGGAAGGGCTTTCTCCACGTATTGAAGGCGAAGAGATGAAGGTGGAGGCGGAGGGCTTTGCGGGAGGAGATCGAACCAGCTTGAACATGCCTGCGCCGCAAGAGCAGTTGCTTGAAAAAGTTTTTGCTGCCGGTAAGCCCACGGTCCTCGTGCTGATGAACGGAAGCGCGATGTCCATCAATTGGGCCAACGAGCATCTGCCGGCAATCATTGAAGCGTGGTATCCGGGCGAAGAAGGTGGAACAGCTGTAGCTGGATTGCTTGCGGGCGACTTTAGTCCCGCAGGACGTCTGCCGGTCACGTTCTACAAATCCACCGATCAACTTCCTGCGTTCGATGATTATTCCATGAGCAAGCGAACGTATCGCTATTTCGATGGTGAACCGCTTTTTCCGTTCGGATACGGACTGAGCTTTACGAATTTTGCTTATAGCGATCCGAACTCGACAGTTGCTGCGAATGGCGACGTAACCGTATCCGTAACGGTTACGAATGCAGGCACAATGGCAGGAGACGAGGTTGTACAGCTTTATCTAAAGCATCCCGGAGTTGCCGGTGCGGCGATCCGCGCGCTGAAAGGATTCCAGCGCATTCATCTCGATCAAGGTCAGAAACAGCAGGTCACGTTCACATTGCATGATCGCGACCTGAGTACAGTGGACGCAGACGGCAAGCGCCAGATTGTGCCGGGTAAAGTGGAAGTATGGATCGGCGGAGGTCAGCCCATAGGCCCCGCAGGCCTACCCAAAACCGCGGGAATTCGCACAGAATTCACGATTGTGAACACAGCGACATTGCCGGATTAAAGAATCGGTATTGATAGTTATAATTAAGGATGAAATTTACTTAATCGATTTATGCGACCCATGGTGGTGATCGGGACGGGAGGCGCAGATGTTTGACGCAATTGGCGAAGGAAGACCGACAATCAGGAATACCGTTGGAATCGGTGTGATATTCCTGTTAAGCGGACTTGTACTAGATTATTTTTTTCACTCGCCAAAATGTTGGACTACGAGTTGAGTTGTCTCTGACGATAGTTGCATTCTTCGTCACAGTGACTGGGGTGGTACTTTCCATCGCTGGGGGTACGGGTTTGCAATTCCAGCGAGCCCTCCGCATCGCACTCTTGGTTGCCGTTCCGACTACCCTCTTGTACATGCCGTTCTACATGGGCATGCAGTTCGTTCAAACCGGGGCTGATCGCTTTGGGGAATGCGCTACTCTCTGCGAAACTGCTGCAGCATCGAACGTCGTGCCGATCTCTCTCTCAATGCCTGGGAAGCCTGCTGTGTTCTGCTCAGTCGAGAGACGCGGTATGTTCCTTGCGGATTACAACCGAATGTCGATCTATGGTGTTACCGATAAGACAGCCCAAGAATCTGTGCTTAAAGGCTTGACTGACTATTACCACTCTGCGCACACCAACCCGCTACACGTTATGTTTTTTGAAAGAGAAAACTGGAATATTCGACACGGGAAAAATGGCGCAACGTTCGGCTCAAGAGGTCCTGAGCAGATGATTCGAGTTGTGAACATAGGATAGGCAGTGAACCTTTCGTGGGCTTTGCGAAGGTTTGGGTAGTTCATCGATCTCAACAATAGTGTCTCTGTTCGATGCTTCACCCATAAAAATCACCACGTGCTAAAGTGCAACCCGAAAAATCGCCTGCTGCGGCTTCCAGACAGGTGAAGTTTCAGCGCATTTACCAAAAGTTCGAAACGAGCCTTTACTTCAGAAATCAAATCCGTTCCGAACGATTACGTCAATAATCTTCAGGAATTCGTCTTCTCTTCAAGATCAAGAGGACTGTTCCCTGACGGACTTGCATACAGCCACGAAAGAAAGTACTTTGAACCGCAGAATAAAGCCGTAACTGATATGTTTCTCAATTGGTTAGAGGAATTGGAAAAGGGAAATATAGCGGAACTAGACAATTGGAGCGGGAGACGGGATTTGAACCCGCGACTTCGACCTTGGCAAGGTCGCACTCTACCACTGAGTTACTCCCGCCCTTGAATATCAAATTATAAACAACCAATGAATTATCGGCAATGAATGTGCTTTGCATTGCAGGGTGCATCGATAATTGATAGGTTTATCTGGCTTTCTTGCCTTATGCGTAGCGCCTTATCGCTTACGTTGCTGCTATTACTTTGCGGCTGCGCTGCCCGCCGTGTCCCCGTCTCTCAAGACGAAGCAGAAGCGCTCAACCCCAGCTTTCTGGAAATAGAGCCTGGAACGCGCCTGCGAGTGATCACACCCGTATTGAAGTCGGGGGGTATGAGCAAAAACGCTTACGGAAATCACGCCCGGAGATCCATTCAACCTTCGGGTTGGAAATGACTACATTGGATATGCGGATGATTATTATTTGGCTAAGCCGCACGGGGTTGGGGTTCGGATCGAATTTCAATCCGCAGACATTGTGAAAGAAGGAAAAAGCACGCCACAATCTCAGCCTACGCTAAATTTGTTTCGCTTCTCCCTACAAATGCGCTTTATTCGTCTGGTTTATCTTGTCCGGGTCAGTGGTGCCGACCACAATACAGCGATCGTAGCCGGACAAACTCAGGCAGATGTGGAATCAGCTACAAGCCGGTTACAGAGTGACCCCGTTGTGGGCTGTCAACGCGACTTGCACACTTATTGCTTGTGGGTGCCTGCGGGTGTGGGGATACAGCCGGAAATTTCCGAGAAGACCAATACCAAAACCCGATAGCAGCCGGATCAATGAATGATCAGTGTGCGGCCCATTGCGGATCTTTCTCCGGGGTCACAATCTGCCCGTCGCGCATATGAATCATTCGGTTGCCGTAGCTCGCTGCGGCGGGATTGTGAGTGATCATCAGGACCGTTTGTCCAAGCTCTTTGTTGGACTGTTGCAGCATGTTCAGCACGATGTCCGAATTCTCGGAATCAAGATTCCCCGTCGGTTCGTCCGCCAGCACAATAGAAGGCTTGTTAATCAAGGCTCGCGCCAGGGCCACGCGCTGCTGTTCTCCGCCGGACATTTCCGATGGGCGATGATCAAGGCGCTTGGATAATCCCAGCAGACCGAGAATCTTCTCCAGATATTTCTTGTCAAAACTGCCGTAGGTCCCCGCGATATCCAGCGCGATGTAAATATTGGAGCGCGCATCGAGCGTCGGCAAAAGATTGAACTTCTGAAAAACGAATCCGATCTTCCGTTTGCGCATGCTGGTGCGGTCAGCGTCGGAAAGTTGCGAGAAGTCATCTCCATCGATAATGACCCGGCCGGAAGTTGCCCGCGTGAGGCCGCCGATCAGGTAAAACAATGTGGATTTTCCGCTGCCGGAAGGGCCTACTACACTCAGGAACTCGCCTTGGGGAACGGAGAAGGAAACTCCGCGCAGCGCGAGTACGTCGATCTTGCCAATGCGATAAGTTTTTCGGAGATCCTGGGCCTCGATGAAAGCGGACATTGTTTCGATTTTACCAGCAAACGCGACAATGTTCAGGCAACGCTGCTGCGGGATTGCGCTCGTTCCGGTTGCGGTTGGATTTTTTTCGGCCCGCGTTTGCGCACGAGCAACACGCGAATCCGCTCGAGAAGTTCGACGGGAGAATGCATTCCCTTGGGAAGAAAAACGTCTGCTTTGGTCTCGCGATCGCAAATCCGGATGCGTCCGGAGAGAAGAATCGCGGGAGTTTGCGGCGAAATGGCTTTCACAGACTCAATCAGCTTCGAACCATCGATTCCCGGCATGATTAAGTCGGTAAGCACTAAATCCACGCCGCCGTCCTGGAAGCGCTTTAACGCTTCTTCGCCGCTTGTGCATGTGACGACGCGATACCCGCGCGTTTCCAGCATGACTTTGCGAATGGAAAGCGCCTGTTCGTTGTCATCAACACAAAGAATGGTTCTTTTGGGTTTCATTTTTCCGGGAAAGCACTCGAAACTGGAAATCAATTCCTGATTTAAGGTTGCAAAGCATCCTATCGGTACTTCAATGCTCGTGTAAAGTGACAGGAATGTAAATGGGACGATCGCGCTATTGCGCAATGAGTGAAGTTGTTGCCGCATGCAATTTTTTTGACGAATTGCATCGTAAAAAGAAAAAATAAATTCTCATCGCAATTTCATTCCACAACATTTCCACGCACGTGGATTAACTAATCGGTCATCGTGCGCGATGGAAAAATAAAAATTCAGAGGTTTGACTGAGTTTTTTACGGCGCGTATGCTTTAGGCATGAAAGTTTGTTCCACGCTGGCCCTGTGTTGTTGCTGTTGCATACGACAGCCGGCGTGTATGTAGAACAATCAAGTTCTCACGAGACCCGCCCGGCGAACTGGGTGGGTTTTTCATTTCAGAAAACCACCCTCTGTGCAGCCCAGCGGTTTCGAGACTTATAAGGAAAATAGATCAAAATGCCAGTCCCACGTTCGGGATTGAACGGAGAAGAGCATGAGCACTATTGCGCAAGAAGTAAGAATTCCTCGTATTAATGATATTGCACCGGATTTCACTGCGGAAACGACGCAAGGGACCATCCATTTTCATGACTGGATTGGCGACGGATGGGCGGTTTTGTTCTCTCATCCCAAGGATTTCACGCCCGTTTGCACCACGGAATTGGGCGCCATGGCCGGATTAGAGCCGGAATTCGCCAAACGAAACACGAAGATTATCGCCTTGAGCGTGGACCCCGTCGCGAGTCATGGCAAGTGGTCGGCGGACATTGAAGAAACGCAGGGACACAAGGTGAACTATCCGATGATTGGCGATCCGGAACTCAAAATTGCCCAGCTCTATGGCATGTTGCCGGCGGGGAGCGGAAATACGGCGGAAGGCCGCACCGCGAACGACAACGCGACCGTTCGCACCGTGTTCATCGTTGGGCCTGACAAGAAGATCAAATTGCAGTTGGCTTATCCAATGAGCACGGGCCGCAACTTCGATGAAATTCTGCGTGTGTTGGATTCATTGCAGCTCACCGCTAAGCACAAAGTTTCTACGCCTGCGAACTGGAAGCCGGGTGGGGACGTAATTATAGGCGGCACGGTTTCCAATGAGGAAGCGCAGAAGCTGTATCCGAATGGCTGGAAGACGCCAAAGCCTTATATACGTATTGTTCCGCAACCGAAATAACTTCCTGCAAATTCCCGCTCACTGCGATCTCCAGGAGTTTAAGGACGATCGCCGTGGGCTTTTCTATGCAAGACAAATTTGGAGATTACGATGAACTATCGTTTGCTGAAGCGTACCGGCTGGAAAATTTCTGACATCAGTTTCGGTGCATGGGCGATTGGGGGCGCATGGGGGCATGTTTCTGACGACGAAGCGCTCGGCGCCCTCAATACGGCGATCGATTCTGGCGTGAATTTTATTGATACCGCGGATGTTTATGGGGACGGCCGCAGCGAACGTTTGATTGCGAAGCTCAGGAAAAGCCGCAAAGAAGAGATCATTGTCGCCACCAAAGCCGGCCGCCGTCTTCCCAAACAAACTGTGGAAGGCTACAGCCGCCAGAACCTCACAACTTGGATTGAAGATAGCCTTCGCAATCTCTCCACTGATTCTTTGGATCTGCTGCAACTGCACTGCCCGCCTACAGCGCTCTATGTCCGTCCGGAAATTTTCGGAATTCTCGATGACTTTGTGAAGGCAGGGAAGATCTGCTACTACGGTGTTAGTGTCGAGAGAGTGGAAGAAGCCCTGCAGGCGATTGAGTATCCAAATGTACAGACTGTGCAGATTATTTTTAATTGCTTTCGGCAGCGACCCGCAGAAGTGTTTTTCCGAAAGGCCAGGCAAAAACAAGTGGGGATTTTGGCGCGAGTTCCCCTCGCAAGCGGATTGCTGACGGGAAAGCTTCGCGCTGATTCAACTTTTGCTTCCGACGATCACCGGAACTTCAACCGGCATGGAGAAGCCTTCGATGTGGGCGAAACTTTTTCCGGAGTAGATTATAAAACCGGCTTAGAAGCTGTCGAGCAAATCCGCGGATTATTGCCAGCAGGTATTTCCATGCCGCAATTTGCGCTGCGTTGGATTCTTATGTTTGACGCAGTCACTTGCGCCATACCCGGCGGCAAACGGCCGGATCAGGTAGCTGACAACTGTCACGCGTCCGATATTCCGGGGCTTACGCCTGAAACCATGTCTGTAATCGCTCACATCTACGACAAAAAGATTCGCCCGCTGGTCCACGATCGTTGGTAAATCGATAGTGGGCGGATGAAATTAAAAGCACGGCTAGCACCGTGCTTTTGTCTTATGAATGCAAGTTCCGTCTGATTCCTAACGCCTGCGCTACCGAGTGAACGACAATTCAGGAACTTTCGCCATCTCCTGAAATTCTGCGTCAGAGAGCGTTAGCGATCCCGCTTGCATATTTTCTTCGAGGTGTTTCACTGACGACGTTCCAGGAATCGGCAGAATCCAAGGCGAACGTCGCAACAGCCATGCCAGAGCGGCCTGGATCGGCATTGTGCGATGGGCGGTGGCAATACGCTGCACGGTTTCTTTCGCTACCTGACCTGCGCCCAGCGGAAACCACGGGATGAAGCCAATTTTATTCTGCTCGCAATAGTCCACGACGTAGTTCCACTCGCGGTCAGCGAAGCTGTAGCGGTTCTGCACAGAAACAATATTCGCAACTTTGCGGGCGCGTTCGACGTGCTCCTTCGTGACATTGGAAAGACCGATGTGGCGAATCTTTCCCTGCTTCTGCAGCTCTGCAAGAGTGCCAACCGAATTTTCCAAAGAAACCATCGGATCAGGAATATGCAGTTGGTAGAGGTCAATACGGTCGACGCGCAATCGCTGCAGACTTCCGTCAACCGCTTTGCGAAGATGGTCAGGGGTTGCGTTGTGTCCCCAGAAACCAGGCCCGGAGCGCACCCATCCGCCTTTGGTGGCAATGACGAGATCTTTGGGATAGGGATGGAGCGCCTCGGCGATGAGCTCTTCGCTGACATGGGGCCCGTAAGAATCGGCGGTATCAATGAAATTCACGCCCAACTCAACCGCGCGCCGCAACACCGCCAGTGCGGCATTTTTATCTTTGGGAGGACCCCAGATTCCGTCGCCAGTAATTCGCATTGCGCCATATCCGAGGCGATTGACTTTTAAATCTCCACCGAGTGTTACCGTTCCTGCCTGCATTCCGTTGCTCACGTGACGTTCTCCGGCTTCTATGAAAATCGATTTAGCACTGATAGTAAGTGTAAAAGATTAAGTTTTTGAATGCGAGGAGCCGGGAGAATGCAGGAATCAAGGGAAGCGTGCATCGCGCAGCGGCGATCCGGCAAGATTATTCTCGCTTTGAAGCACGACGGAATAGGCCGCGCGGCGGAATATTTCGCGAAACAAATAAAAGGCCGAGCTATCTCCCAGATTCCATGAAACGTCGCAATGCACGATTAATGCGTGTCTGGTAGCCTCGTCCCTGCTTTTTAAACCAGGCGAGCACATCCGCATCCAGACGAAGAGTTACAGGTTTTTTGATGGGCTTATAAAACTCGCCTAGTCCGCTTATAGAACCATTCCATCGCCGGTTGGAAATTTTTGAAATTGCACGCACTCTTGTTCGTACTACCCGCCCCCGTGTTTTCATCGGGAAAGTATATGGGGAATCTGCGCATACATACAGTCGCGCCAATACAAAATGCTGTCAAAAGATTGTCCCTAGATTGACTCCAGGATGTATGCGTAGGCGATGAGAAGCCGCGCGGCTGTCTGCTTTTGACATGATGATGTATCGTTGTAAGTCACAAATTAATGCCAGGAGTTATTCAGCATGAAGCTGATTCGTTTCGGTGATCCGGGGAGAGAAAAACCCGGAGTCCTGCTCGACGACGGCAACAGAATTGACGTTTCGGGAAATTTTTCAGAGTACGACGAATCATTTTTCGAAAAAGGGGGGTTGCTTGCGTTGCACGGCTGGCTGCAGAGCAATGCCAAAGCCGCTCCCAAAGTCGCGTCCTCCGTGCGACTGGGACCGCCTGTAGCGCGGCCGAGTAAGATTGTTTGTATCGGCTTGAATTTTCGTGATCATGCCGCCGAAACTAAAGCTGAACCTCCGAAAGAACCGGTAATTTTCTTCAAAGCGACTACTTCTTTAGTGGGGCCCAACGATTCTCTGGTCATCCCGAAGAACGCGACCAAGGTGGACTGGGAGGTGGAACTCGCGGTCGTTATTGGCAAAAGAGCTTTGTATGTGCCAAAAGAACGCGCGCTGGACTACGTTGCTGGATACGTTCTGCATAACGATTATTCAGAGCGCAGCTTCCAACTCGAACGCGGAGGCCAGTGGGTAAAAGGGAAGAGTGCAGATACATTTGCGCCGCTTGGCCCATACCTCGCAACGCCCGAGGAAATCAGCGATCCGAAAAAATTACGAATGTGGCTCAAAGTGAATGGAGAAACGCGGCAGGACGGCACTACCAGCAACATGATTTTTGACGTGGCCACGCTTATTTCCTACGTCAGCGAGTTTATGACGCTTCTGCCCGGCGACGTGATCAGTACCGGCACTCCCGCTGGGGTTGGTTTGGGGATGAAGCCGCCTACGTATCTGAAGGCTGGAGACGTGGTGGAACTGGGAATTGACGGCCTAGGAGAGTCGAGGCAGGAAGTTCGGGGACCGGTAGCCTAATTTTAGAGGCCTGATAATTTTTTAGAGCTTTAACGAAGTTAGTAAACGTTTCCAGTTCGTGTTTTACAATCCTTAGTCGCAAAGATATTCAGTCGCGAGAGATACAAAGATAAAAGATACAAAGATATTGGAGTTTTCGTTCTGGCAAACGATAAGAAAAATCCTGAAAATTTCAGTCTGCATGGCAAGACCGCGGTCATTACTGGCGGCGGCAGCGGCATCGGGCGCGCAATTGCATTGAAGTTCGCAGCGAACAGAGCGAACGTGCATATTCTCGATATCAATAAGGATGATGCGGAAAGAGTCTGCCAGGAAATCAGCATTAACGGCGCAAAAGCCACCGCGCACGTATGTGACGTAACCAATCAAGCCGACGTAAAAGCAAAGTTTGAAGAGATTTTCCACGCCGGCCAGGTGGAGATTCTTGTGAACAATGCCGGCGTGTCGCATGTTGGAACGGTGGAGAGCACGACCGAGGCGGACCTCGACCGCATTTACCGCGTGAATGTGAAGGGAATTTTCAATTGCCTACAAGTGTGCGTCAGTCATATGAAGAACATGGGCGGCGGCGTGATCCTGAACATGGCCTCCATTGCGGGCTCGGAAGGAATCAGCGATCGTTTTGCGTATTCCATGAGTAAAGGCGCGGTCATCGCCATGACGTATTCCGTGGCCAAAGATTATTTGGCCCATAAGATCCGCTGCAACTGCATCTCCCCGGCGCGCGTGCATACTCCTTTTGTGGATGGATTTCTGGCAAAGAACTATCCGGGAAAAGAAAAAGAAATGTTCGAAAGGTTGTCGAAGGCGCAGCCGGTTGGGCGTATGGGAACGCCGGAGGAAGTAGCTTCACTGGCGCTTTTTCTGTGTTCTGACGAGGCTTCTTTTATCACTGGCGTGGATTATCTTCTCGATGGAGGCTTCTGCAAGCTGCGCTGATTATGGACCTGCAACTGGCGGATAAAGTGATCATCGTTACCGGCGGCGCCAAGGGAATTGGTGCGGCAATTGTTCGCGCCTGTGCCAATGAAGGCGCAATCCCGGTGATTGTGGATCAAGACACTGACGCCGGAGAAAAATTGCAAAAGGAATTAAGCAGCCGGCAAATGAAGGCGGGCTTTGTTCATGCCGAACTTGGCAATGTGGAAGCCTGCGGGAATGCTGTCAAACAAGCCGCAACCGAATTCAGCCATATTGATGCTCTCGTGAACAATGCCGGAAGAAACGATAAAGTGGGACTCGAACATGGCAGTCCGCAGAAATTTGTCGAATCACTCGGCAACAATCTGCTGCACTACTACAACATGGCGCATTATGCGCTCCCGCATTTGAAGCAGTCGCGGGGTTGCATTGTGAACATCGCCTCGAAAACTGCGGTCACGGGGCAAGGCGGGACTTCAGGATATGTTGCTGCAAAAGGCGCAATACTTGGTTTGACTCGAGAGTGGGCCGCGGAGCTTTTAAACTATGGCGTACGCGTGAACGCAATTTTACCTGCGGAGGTCATGACGCCTCTGTATGAGAAATGGCTCAGCACTTTTCCGAATCCAGAAGATAAGCTGAAGACAATTCTCGACAAGATCCCTTTGGAAAAGCGAATGACGACCGCCGATGAAATTGCCGCGACGGCGGTTTTCCTGATTTCCCGCAAATCAGGACACACTACCGGCCAGCATATTTTCGTGGATGGCGGCTACACGCACCTCGACCGCGCTCTTACATAGCGATTGGAAGCTTATGCCTCGACGTTACTGCCTGACTCTCGACCTGAAAGACGATCCTGCATTGATCGCCGAGTACAAGCGCTACCACCAGAAAATTTGGCCGGAAATTACCAAAAGCATTCGCGATTCCGGCATAGAAAACATGGAAATCTATTTGCATGGCGCGCGCATGTTTATGATTATGGATGCAAGCGCGAACTTCGCTTTCGACAAGAAGGCGGAACTGGATCGGAGCAATCCCAAGGTACAGGAGTGGGAGGAGCTCATGTGGAAGTTTCAACGTCCCTTGCCGCAGGCAAAACCAGGTGAGAAATGGCTGTTGATGGAAAAAATCTTCGAGTTGGAAAAGTAGTTTCGGCCTGCGTTTGGATGTTCCTTTTGGTTGTGTATTCTTTGCCTGCTTTCGCCGAAAACCTGCAGCAACTCCAAATCGTCGATTTAAAAAATGACATTTGCGACGTTACCCAGATTCAAATCAATACCCCTCCTCTGGGGATGGAGTTTATTTCCGAAGACAAGGCGGTTGCTTTTGCAGTTTGCGTAGGGAGCGGAACTCCGAAGCTTGCGATTCGCGATCAATTTGAAGAAAGCAGTAGCCAACATTTAAAGGCTGCAGTCTTCGATGTAGTTACCGGCAAGGTGGAACATCATTTTGACTGGCCGACCCACGGCGACCAATCTTTTGTCGGCGTCACTAAAAATGGAAACCTGCTCGTTGTCCGCGACAATATTTTGGACACTTTTGATGTTGAAGGCAAACGTTTGGCTCATTTGCAGCTCAAACGGGCCAAGCTGCAAGACCCTCTTCTCATGGCGCCTTCCTATGCGACAGGAACAATCGCGGTAACCGAACTGGCGATGACGGTATCGAAAATATTCATATCGGCCACGCTGGTGCTTGATGAAGACACACTTCGTCCTGTCTTTCAGTGGAGCGCAATCAATGAGATGGAAGATCGGGTAATTGCCGCCTCTCAGGAAATCGCAGCCGGATGGCAACAGGTTAATCAGGAAAAGCATGTCGTGGTGCGAAAGCCGAATGACAAAGAATGGACGACAATTTGGAAGGGCATGACCACCTCGATCTTCGGCCCCCAATTTCTCGATGCGACGCACTTTGTGATGGCCACGGACGGCGCGGTTCAAATCTACGACGCGAATGGGGACATTGAAGCGCAGACTGCACTCAGAATGCCCATGCAGTTTTCAGTTTCGAAGAATGGAAAGTTTCTTGTCGTAGCCGCGCCGGAGTTTTCATCTTCTTCTCTCTTCTCGGCCACTATGCGGATTGAAATATTCAATACATCTTTCAAGCGTATGGCCACCACTACGAATTTCGCCGACCAAAAACGCTACTTCGTGCTAGCTTTATCTCCGAGCGGGAAAAGATTAGCAATGATGGGAGATATGCAGGTTAAAGTGTTCAATATCAAAGAATGAAACTCTCCATCGTCATCATCACTCACAACGAAGAAGAAAATATTGGGCGGACTCTAGAAAGTTTGCAGCCGCTGGTGCGCGTCGGCGTGGGAGAGATCATTGTGATGGACTCCGGTTCGACGGACAGCACAGTGGAGATTGCGCAGTCCCATAAGGCGCAAGTTTTCGTTGAGGAATGGAAGGGATACGCAGCGCAAAAGAATTCGGCGATTGAGAAGGCAACCGGCGATTGGATATTGAGCCTCGATGCCGATGAGGCCCTGGATTCCGATTTGCAAAAAACGCTGTCGAGCTTGTGGGATGCGCTGAGTCTTTACGAGAAGCTGCGTGCGGATGAAAAGTCCAATTCCATCCTGCTGCAAGATGCGCGTGCAGAAATCGACAAGCATATAGATTCGAAGATGGATGGCGACCTCGTGGGTTTTTGGTTGTGCCGCAAGAATTACTTTATGGGTCGATGGATAAAGCATGGCGGGTTCTGGCCCGACCCTAAGTTGAGGTTTTTCAAGAAAGGTAGCGGTTCGTTTGAAGATCGCGCAGTGCATGAAGATTTAAAAGTTCAGGGGACCACGGCGCAGATCAAGACCGGAGCTCTATTGCACTATGCTTATCCGACACTTTCCGGCTATGTCGAACACATGAATCACTACTCGTCGCTCAGCGCGGCGATGGCCGTGGAGAAAGGTAAGCGCGGATTTAGCTTCCTGAATATTGTTTTCCGTCCGGTAATTACATTCAAATACAACTACTTTCTCCGGCTCGGATTTCTCGATGGGCGCGAAGGGCTTTTGCTGCACTTTTATCATGCTATGTATGTTTCCTGGAAATATGCGAAGGTTTGGGAGTTAACTAGGAAGCAAAAAACTTGAGCTAATCCTCGCTAATCGCAGAGCAGGTTTCTCGACTCCGTAAAACGCATGTCCATGCGTTTTACTTCGCTCGAAATGACAGATGTAGGTTTGAAGAAGTTATTCCAGCGAGAGCGATAAAGATTCTCTTCCGCCGAGTTTTTCTAGAATCATTGGGCCGAGTTGCGAAACACTGCCCGCGCCCAAAGTTAAAATCATGTCGCCTTCCTGCGCGAGACTGGAAACCGCTATGACTGCATCTTCGAACGATTGAATATACTGGGCTTTCACTTTTCCCTGCGCGGAAATTTTGCCTGCAAGAACTTCGCCGGTAATTCCTTCGATCGGCTTTTCACTCGCCGGATAGATGTCCAGTACGACAAGCGAATCGGCATCCGGAAATGAAGCTGCGAATTCATCCATCAGGTCGCGTGTTCGCGTGAAGCGATGCGGTTGGAACACGACGTGAACCTTGGTGAACCCGCATTCATGGGCGGCGGCCAAGGTCGCACGAATCTCCGTTGGATGATGACCGTAATCGTCAATTACGCTGACGCCTGCGGCTTTGCCGCGAAGCTGAAAGC
>DASXCC010000223.1:0-4401 GCA_036491415.1 Terriglobales bacterium
TCCGTTGGCTGTGAGGATTCGCACTCCACGCAATATTTTCGCCCTTCGGAAACCGGAAATCCGCAGGAGGCGCACTTGCCAATGCTGGCATGGAGTTGCGCGATGATTCCCGGATCTACTGGTTTTACCGGCTTCAAATCCTGCGGAGCTAAATCCAGCACAAACTTGTCGCGAACAACTGCAGATGCATTTTTCGGAACGACCGTCTCGCCTGCAGACTGGGATTCGGAGAATTCGGATTCGGATTTTGCAACATTCAGCTCCAAAGAGCCCACAGCCGCAGTCTTTACAGCCGCGGTCTTCACAGCCGGAGCGCTCGGAGCAATCGCGTTGGCAGACGATGCTTTCACAGGCTCAGCCGCTAGCGGATAAAACGGCTTTGCTGCTGGTTCGACTTCGAGCGCGGTTTGGATCATCTCTCCCAATCGCTCGACGGCATTCATATCTCTCTCTTCGAATGCGTAAGCTTTGTCGGACAAAAGCTCAAACAGTCCGACCACCTGCTCCTCTTTGAGCAGCGGCAGGACCACCACGGACATAATGCGCAGCGCGCGGCAACTCTCCCGGTTCACACGGAGATCGGTTTCCACATCATCACAACGCATTAATTTTTTTTGGCGGACGCTCTCGCCGGTCAGGCCAGAATCCATTTGCAGCAGCGTTCCAATGGCTGGAGCGGACGCTCCGCAGGAGGCACGACACACCATTTTGCTGCTGTTTTCCAGCAGTGCAATCGCCGTTCCGGAAGCGCCAGTGATGTACTGCGCGCGGTCCACTAACAACTGTAGAGCGGCTTCCAGGTCGGTCTTCGCCATCTGCGTAAGTGACCGATGATTGTCCTCCCCTGGAAAGCGCACACGATCACGCATGCCCGAAGGCACGCTCGTGGCGGAAAATCCCGCGACAGAGGCCGAATTCAGCTTCTGACTGGGATCGGTAAGTCCCAATATGCCTAGTTGTTCCATGAGCGGATATTCGGAGTTTCGCTCTCTCAATTCCAACTGTCAAGAAAGTGTTTGCCCCGGAAGGGCATCCGTAACTGGAGAGCGATAAACAGATAACCCTCTGCGGTGAATTGCAGAGGGTTTTCTTAGGACAAAATTAAGAACTAGTTCGCGTCGGCTAAGGTAAGTTGCGTAAATCCACCGCCAAGAGCGTCCAAACTCACAAACGTCCTGATTTGATTGATGGTCAAGGTAATCGTGCCGGTGCTGGTAAAACTCGACTTCGTGCCCGGCAAGGTTAGAAAGATTTCATAACTTCCCGGAACAATGTCCTGGTAAGTCGTTGCCGCCTGAAATGCAAGATTGGGCACCGTGGGCGATACGTTGGCGATGCTGGTTCCCGAAGAAACAATATAGACATCGGCCGGCCCCATATTGGGTGCGGCGTTGATGATTCTTACCGAAGCGTCGCCAGTAGTTGCAACGGTAGTCTCGTCAGTAAATGCGTTTGCCGCAATATTTGGGGAAACCCCACTCGCCACCATCGTGGTCTGGGTGCCGTTTGTCAAAGAAAGCGTTTGGTCCACATACGTCGCAGATGAACCGTTAGGCTCCAGCTGAATGTGGTGCGATCCCTGGGGTTCCGTCAAATAAGCCGTGGCTGCGCCATAATTTACGTTCGCCGCGGTGGTGCTATCGATTAAAACGTTGGAATTGCCCTCGCTGGGCGTTGCTTGCACGAAACGGATTTCCGGACTTGTGCTGCTGGTGCTCGGGCTGCCGCCACCACCGCAACCAGCGATAATGAAAACAGCGCTAAATGTTATGAGTGCGTAGACACACTTCGAAAAGCTCTTCCCCATTCCCCACCCCAACGAAAAATTTACCCGCCGCTACTTACATGTAGTCTGATGCGGCATAAACCCAGATTTATGTTTGAAATCTCTCTGTGAGGGTAAAGAGTGAGTAAAAAAATGTAAAGTTTTGTGGGCGATTAAAAACTTCTATCTGTTTGAGAACTAACGCTTATCTTGAGAACTAACGCTTATCGCGTTGTTTCATCCAATCCAGAAACATCTGCTCAAAAGACTTGTCATAGTCCATTAAAACGTGGCGAACCGTGTGTCCGCTGACAAAATGGCAGACTTCTTCCGCCATGTTCTTGGCGTGGTCGCCAGCCCGCTCCAGCGATTGGGTCATGAAGATGACCTGCAAGCTCGCCTGGCGGTGTATATCCTCTGGGTTTTCTATATGCCGCATGAAGATGAGGTTACGCAGACGGTCCATTTCCGCGTCCGCACGCAACACCTGCACCGCTTTCTTAACATCGCGGTTGGCAAACGATGCGCCCACATCGCCCAGCATTTTTTCCAGGACGGTGGCCATATGTGTAAGGTCATGCGTATCTTCCGGATCAAGACGCGCTCCTGACGCCTGGGCACTGCTGCCAAAGCTGAGCAGAAGATCACCAATGCGCTCCAGGCCTATCATGAACTTCATGCAAGCAAGCAATTCACGCGCTTCCGCCGCACTCACCTGTGTGATGGCCTCGGTGACGCCAGCATCCACTTCCATATCCAGTTTGTCGAGCTCTTTTTCGCGCTCCCGCAGGGTATTCAGCAAAGGGACTGATCCGGTAGCAATGCCTTCGGCAGCAGCAGCGGCAGCGCTTTGCGCAACTCGACAAGCTTCGATGGTATGCTCGACGAGATGGGCGTAAGCCCGCTCGGGTTCTGGTTCCGAATGAATTCTGGCTGTGCTCATAGAAGCCCGTTTTGGTGAAAGTGTATCGACAGACGCCTTCCGGTCAACTCGCGCCGCACTTTGAGAGATGGCCACTTATGCAGCTTAAGTTGTTCGGCGCAAGTTTGGGTTAAAAACATATTAATTCGGATCGCGATGATTGCGAAATCACCTTAGTTGATTCTATGGTTTTATTCTCCCGCAAACGACGCCTCTTGCGCGGGAGCCAGCGGTAAGACGAAGAAGAAGCTGGAACCATGATTCAAGTCGCTGTTGGCGCGAATCGTGCCTCCATGCGCAAGAACGATATGCTTGGCGATCGCCAGCCCCAACCCTGTTCCTCCGGATTCGCGGGAACGTGCTTTGTCCACGCGGTAAAAGCGTTCGAACAGCCGGGGTAAATGTTCCGACGATATTCCCGCGCCAAAATCACGGACATAAAACTCGACGCCATCTTCTTTAGCAATAGCGCCCAACACAATGCGTCCTCCGGAGGCCCCGTACTTCAATGCGTTCTCCACCAGGTTCGAGAAAACCTGATGAATCGCCTCGCGGTCGGCATTCACATGGGTGTCGTCATCTTTTTCGATTTCCAGTTCCACGCCCTGCATGCGAGCAATTTCCTTGAACGCCTGCAAAATCTCCACCAGCAACTCACTCGCGGATACCGGGAAAACTTCAAACCGCTGCTCTCCTGATTCCACACGCGCCAGCGTCAGCAAATCTTCCGTAAGTCGCGACATGCGCATCGCATTTTTGCGGATAATATCGAGAAACTCCCGCGCATGATCGCCTTGTGGAGTGGAATCGATCAGCGTTTCGGTATATCCCTGGATCGAAGTCAAAGGCGTTCTTAGTTCGTGCGAAACATTGGCAATAAAATCGCGCCGGGTTTTTTCAATTTGTTCTCGTTCCGTCAGATCGCGCAATACGGCGACCGCCCCGCCTCCCGGCATAGGCGCAGCCGTTACGTCGAACGTGCGCCCGTGAACAATGGACACGGCACGCGCGGTGGAAACATTTTGCTTCTTGCTGGCCGTACGGACAGCTTCCAAAAATTCAGGATCGCGCACGGTTTCCACCAGCGGCGACTGCAGCCGGACGTGTTGCGGCATGAGCCGGTCCATCATACGGTTCGCCCACTGCACTTTTTCGTCGGGCCCAATCGCAACCACGGCGTCCTGCATGCTGTTCAGCAAAGTCTCAAGCTGCCTTTGACTGTTTTGCAGCGCGGAAAAGTTTTCTTCCAAATGACGAGCGGTTTTATCCAGCGCCGAAGCTACCTGCCCTACTTCGTCCGTGGAAGGCTCGGCGATTCGTGCCGTTAAGTCTCCCGCCGCAATCTTCTCTGCGAACTGCACAATGCGTCGCAAGCGCCGGGCGGTAAATTGGGCGGCAACCGCGGCGAGAATCAGGGCCAGTCCAAAAACCACGGCCGAACTCAAGAATAGTGTGTGCCGTATGCGTGCCAAAGAAGCCTGAATTTCAGAAAGTGGATACGCCAGCCGCACCGCTCCATGCGGGATCGGCACCGCAACATACAAAAAAGGGATCCCCAGCGTGTGGCTCGTGCGCGTATCTTCACCCAGCTTTCCCTGTAGGGCTTGAATGAATTCCGGACGTTGTGCGTGATTCTCCATCTCCGAAGCCTGCGCCTCGGAATCCGCAAGCACTTTCCCGTGATCATCAATCACCGTGGCGCGCGCGTTCGCAG
>DASXCC010000224.1:0-17030 GCA_036491415.1 Terriglobales bacterium
CTGCTCAGCATAGATTCTCTTTGCTTCCGCCAAATCAATCTTTGCTCTATGGCCGTGTTTTTCTAATAGGTAAAGCAATTCGCTTCCACTTAGAAGCGTTAACGGCTTCCCCTTAGCAAACTCATATGCGTCGGGGCCGTAATCGGACGTTGTGACAAGTATCCCCTTAGTCGCACCTTCATTATGAACAGTGCCAAATAAGTCTCTTACCGCTGAAACTCCAACCGGGTTGGTGTATCTTTTTGCCTGGATAACAATCTTTCCACCTCTTATCGGGTCTGGGTCAAATGCAATTGCATCGGACTCCACCGTCTCGGCTGGCTTGAGTAATTTTGACTTCTCCACCGTTCACACTGAATTCTTTTTCAAATATTTCTCGTATCAGATTTTCAAAATCCAACCAATCCATTGCTGCTAAGTTCACTGAATTATCTAGCTCGCCAACAACTTCGTAAGATGGAACAAATCTCTTGTCTTGTTTATTAAGTTGCAAAATTGGTTTCACTGGACTCAAGCTGATCAGTTTGCTACCTGAAACTCCTTTCAATTTTCTGAAGCATGCTTTTGGCTCTACGTTTGCGAGGTTTATTCCAAGAAACTCTGTTTTAGATACTTGTACTGAAAGTACGCAAGCATTGACTTCGTGACCAGTCGATCTATCTATCGAATTAACCCAACCATTAAAAACGATACAATCGAGAGCATTCACAGTATCTGATTGAAATAGTTCATATATGCTTCGAAGAGTGATTTGATAGAGCACATCGTCATAGACGCGGTTTAGCCACGCGTCTGAGACGTGGACTTCTTGAAATTGATTTCGACTTTGGACATATTTAAGTTCTTTAAGGGTGGGGCAAACAAGAAATGTCAGGAAAATGATAATCAACTATTAATAATTTACTTTGGTGTTGATAATCAAAGGAAAGTGATTTGGGAAATGAATCAGGATATTCCGATTTGGAAAGTACAAGCTCCCAATAATCGATTAGAGTATCGAGTTGTTTTTTGAAGTAAGCAGTTCGCCAAGCCTCTACTTTAGTATGCTGCTCATCCTGAAGCTGTTTAAAAGATGTTTTTTTCTCTTTCCAAATTTGAAGGTCCTTGTGATAGGCCTCTTGCTTTGCATTATTTGATTGCTCAATTTGCGTCTTTAGAGTTTCCCAGCGCTGTTTCTCGTCTTGAAACTTCTTAGCTGCAGCCAACGTCTTTTGTGTTTTGCGTTTGGGAATTAATTTATCCCAAAAACTCAAGACTGGTTGAATACTGAGATTTTCAAATAGAGGCGAAGGAATAGGATCCTGCTGAGGTTGCAAAGGCTGCGATATGGAGAAGGAAGCTCGTGATTTAAGTGAATCCCAATCAACTGTATGGTCGATTTCTATCCCACTCCGCAAAATATTCTCTATTGTGGCTATTTCCTTTTGAGCTTCGCGAGTTCGTTTTAGCGCAAACCCTTTCTTCTCAGAAGACAATAATGCAGCATTCTCGATCCGAGCTCGTTTGTCTGCGTTTTGTTTGATAATCGTCCATCGCTCATTCCAAGCGTCCATTTGAAGACGTGCCCTTAGCTCGACTTCTTGTTCAGTCTCTCCCCTAACGACGCGCGAGGCTTTCAACTCAGAGTGATATATCGTCTTTCGCCACATATCAAAGTTGGCAGCCTAACGCGGTTATCAGCCCCCGTCAATGCAACGAACGTGGCACAATAAATTTGCATATTCGCAATTGAGTTTCAAATCCCCCGCATCCCACTCCACACCTGCCGCATCTAAACATTGACAGCAACTCACTCAAGTATTAGGATGGCAGTGATTTAAATAGAGATGCAGTTGATTATAAAGGATTTACAAGTTTTAGGAGGAGCCATTTATGGCCAAAATTATAGGAATTGACCTCGGCACCACCAACTCCTGCGTGGCCGTGATGGAGGGTGGCGAGCCCAAGGTCATCGCTAATGAAGAAGGTGGCCGCACCACCCCATCGATTGTTGGATTCACCAAGACCGGAGAACGGCTGGTAGGTCAGGTAGCCAAGCGGCAGGCAATCACCAATCCGGAGAACACGGTTTATTCGATCAAGCGGTTTATGGGACGACGCTATGACGAAGTCAGTGAAGAAATGAAGATGGTTCCATACAAAGTCGTGCGCCAGGGCGACCACGTCGCGGTTTTGGCGCAGGGCAAGGAATATACTCCGCCGGAAATTTCCGCGCTGATTCTTCAGAAGCTGAAGAAGGCGGCCGAAGACTATCTCGGCGATAAAGTCACCGAAGCGGTCATCACTGTGCCTGCGTACTTCAATGACGCGCAGCGTCAGGCGACCAAAGACGCCGGAAAGATTGCCGGGCTCGAAGTAAAGCGAATCATCAACGAGCCGACGGCAGCCGCACTCGCGTACGGTCTGGATAAAGGTAAGGACGAAACCATCGCCGTATACGACTTCGGCGGCGGTACGTTTGATATTTCGATCCTTGAAGTGGGCGAAGGCGTGATCGAAGTGAAAGCCACCAACGGCGATACCCACCTTGGCGGCGACAACATTGACCAGAAGTTAGTGGACTGGTTGATTGACGAATTCAAGAAGGACGAGGGTCTCGACCTTCGCGGCAAGGGCAATGAGATGGCGCTGCAACGTCTGCGTGATGCAGCCGAGCGCGCCAAGATCGAACTCTCCACCACTATGGAGACGGAAATCAATCTTCCCTTCATCACCGCCGATGCCAGCGGGCCCAAGCACCTGGTGAAGAAACTGACGCGGGCCAAGCTCGAAGCGATGGTGGAAGACATCATCCAGAAATCAGTCGGGCCATGCAAACAGTGCATGAAGGATGCCGGCGTGGACGCCAGCAAGATCAATGAAGTTGTGCTGGTTGGCGGCCAGACGCGTATGCCTCGCATTCAGGCAATCGTGAAAGATCTGTTCGGCAGAGAAGGCCACAAGGGCGTCAATCCCGATGAAGTGGTCGCGATTGGAGCAGGCATTCAGGGCGGCGTTCTCGGCGGCGAAGTGAAAGACTTGTTGCTGCTCGACGTGACTCCGCTGTCGTTGGCGATTGAAACGCTTGGCGGCGTAGCAACGCCGATGATTCCGCGCAATACGACGATTCCAACCAAGAAAACGGAAACGTTCTCAACCGCAGCCGACACTCAGACTTCGGTTGAAGTGCATGTGTTGCAAGGCGAGCGGCCCATGGCGGCGCAGAACCGCACGCTGGGCAAATTCCATTTGACGGGAATTCCGCCAGCGCCGCGCGGCGTGCCGCAGATCGAAGTGACGTTCGACATTGACGCCAACGGCATTCTCAATGTGACGGCGAAAGACAATGCCACGGGCAAAGACCAGAAGATCACGATTACGTCTTCTTCCGGCCTGAGCAAAGAGGAAGTGGAGCGCATGGCGAAAGACGCCGAAGCACACTCCGCCGAAGACAAGGCGCAGCGTGAATCCATCGACGCGAAAAATCAGCTCGACTCGATGGTTTACCAGATCGAGAAGATGCTGAAGGAACAGGGCGACAAGATCTCCGGTTCCGAACGTGGCGACGTCGAAAACGCTTTAGCTGATGCGAAGAAGGCGATCGAGTCAAACGACAAGGTACAGATGGACAAAGCACGCGAGACGTTGACGCAGGCTTCGCACAAACTGGCCGAGCAGATGTACAAAGCAGCTCAACCATCGGCGGCGGGTGCAGGGCCGGCTCCGGGTGCGGGTCCTGAGCCGAACGCCAACGGCGATGGGCAGAAAAAAGACGAAGGCGTCATCGACGCCGAGTACGTGGATGTCGAAGACAAGAAGTGACGGCGCTTTGCGGGCGTGAACAAAGCAGGAGCCCGCAGCCTTCATCCCGAACGAAGTCGAGGGATCTTGTTTCAGCAGGGGCGCTCAAGGGCGCCCCTGAAGTTCTAGAAATGGGGCCGAAAAAAGGGGGTAAATGAAATGCACTTCCAGGTGAAAGGGCAGGAATATTTTTTAGGATTTGTGGAGAATGAAGGGCAGTGGTATTTGTTTGCGCCAAGCGAACAGGGTGTGGACCGTTTTCCAGTGTATGTGGATGCGCCGAAGTATGATCGGCTCGCAATCATCGAGAAGATATCGGGGAATTTGTCATCGTGAGCAGAGCAAACACTTGCCGGTAACGGCGGAGTCGAAGGTTCTCTCAATGAGGCGGATAGAAAATGCAATAATGAACTTTGTGAGTTTCCAGAAACACGAGATCCTTCGACTTCACAAAACGGTTCGCAATCGCGAACCGTTTTCTTTCGCTCAGGATGACAAGTTTTTTAAGCGAATGACACGTTTCAAGTGGCGAGAAGCTTTTTAACTGTGACCAAGTTTCTAAGTGCAAGAAAAATTTTCGGGATTAAAAAACTGTAGTATTGCAAAACTACAGTTAATTCAACAGAGCCATGGCAAGCACTACTCAAAAAGATTATTACAGCACGCTGGGCGTGAAGAAATCTGCCTCTGCGGATGAGATCCGCAAAGCGTTCCGCAAGCTTGCACGCAAATATCATCCCGACGTGAATCCCGGCGACAAATCCGCAGAAGAAAAATTCAAGACGATTTCGGAAGCAAACGACATTCTCAGCGATCCGAAAAAGCGCAAAATCTACGATCAGCTGGGATTTTATTCCGACAATATTGATCCTGCAGCTGCGGACGCTTATTCGCATGGAGGCGGCGCGGCGGGCGCGTATGGTGGCTTTGCCGGAGGCCAGCCCGGAGCGGGCGGACAGGGCGTTCCCTTTGACTTCGGCGGTTTTGATTTCTCCGACATGGTTGACCAGAGCCGCGGACGGCAGGCGAATGCCGCCGCAGGCGGCGCCAGCTTCCGCGATATTTTCTCCGGCATTTTCGGCGGGCAAGGTAGTGCGGGAATGGGTGTGCCGCAAAACGGGCCAGAGCCCGGTTCTGACCTCGAATATCAGGTAAATGTTCCTTTCTGGACGGCGATTCGCGGCGGCGTCATGCGGCTGAATATTTCGCGCCAGGACGTGTGTTCGACGTGCCATGGAAATGGTTCGATTGAAGCGCCGGGAAAATGCCCGCAATGCAACGGGACAGGTCAAGTAACGCAAACCGGCGGACGTATGAAGTTCAACGTGCAATGTCCGCGCTGCCATGGAACGGGGAAAAACATTTCTGTCTGCCCTACCTGCCACGGCGAAGGAACCGTAGGGCGAACCGAACCGTTGGAGGTCCGCATAAAAGCGGGCACACGCGATGGACAACGCATTCGGCTGCAAGGAAAAGGTAATGCCGGATTGCATGGCGGCCCGGCTGGAGATTTATATGTGATCATCCGTGCCGAAGAACATCCAGTGTTTCGCCGCGAAGGCGACGACATTTACCTCACGGTGCCAGTGACTGCTCCGGAAGCCGCGCTGGGATCAAAGATCGAAGTACCGACCATTGATGGACGTGCACAATTGAAGATTCCTCCCGGAACGCAATCGGGCCAGAAATTGCGGTTGCGTGAAAAAGGTGTACCTTCGGCCACGCGAGAAGGCGCGCGCGGAGATGAAATTGTCGAAGTGAAAGTCACGGTTCCCATGCCGCGCGATGAGAAAACCAAGGAATTATTGCGCGAACTGGCGAAGCTCAATCCTGAAGATCCGCGCGAAGACTTGTTCAAAGACATTCAATAAAACGAATCTCTTCTAAAACAATACTTTTCTCCCTACTTTAAAGCCTGATGAAATCTACTCAGGCCCCCTACAGCATCACTCATATTCCCTTAGGGAACGGAACTGATAGCGCAAAGGTGCGCTACAACGCATGATTCCATTGCTGGCCCACCAGCTTTGTGCCCCCTCACCTAGATTCTGGAGGCACCCTATATGAAGTTTTCGCTTCTTGCGCTTGCCCTGATTGCAAGCGTCGCCACTTTGTCTTTGAACGCTTCAGCGGCTGCGACCCCGCAGATTGAAGTAACGTCACCTGCGCCAGGGTCGAAAGTTACATCACCGGTGAATTACGTTGCGAACGCTTTCAGCGCTCTTTGTGCGAAAGGGATCGCTGCGATTCGCATTTATCCATCGCCGGGATTTAATGGTTTCACGGTGAATGCAGCGTCCTTGAATGCAAACATTGATTTTCAACCTTCGAGCACGCCTTACAATACAGTCGTTCAAGCATGGGACAATTGCGGAGGCGTTGTGAAAGCGAATGTTTCTTTCACCGTCACCGGCACGACATTTCCCAGCGCTCGATTCATCTATTCCAGCGACCACGACGGCAACAAAGTAAACGGATTTATCGTCAACATTAATGGATCGCCGTCGCCAACAGCTCAAAAATCAGTTGCCTTACCCGGAGGGCCAACGCGTGTAGCTTCTGACAAGGGAGGCTTTCGCCTCTACGCCGTAACAGCAACTTCGAATCAATTGGCGGGATACTTCATCGATCGCAATACCGGAGCATTGACGGCAGTTCCGGGATCGCCGGTTGCACTGGGAGCGACACCTACTTCTGTAGCAGTGGCACCATCAGGAAAATTTGTTTATGTGACGACGCGCAGTAATGGGATCGTTGGATTCGCTGTGCAGAGTAATGGCTCGGTGGTGAAAATCGCAGGATCGCCATTCCCCACGCAAGAACTTCCCACAACCGTTGTCGTAAGCGCTGCTGGTAACTACGTCTATGTTGCCGATTGGAGCGGTGGCACTGTTGACGCCTATAGCATCAACAGTGTGAATGGAGCACTCACTCCGGTGCCGGGCGAACCGTATTCACCGCCCAATGGAGAATGTGGAGGCTGCACCGACGGCGGAGCTCCCTTCACTCTTACGACCGATCGAAATGGAAATTTCTTGATCGTACCGGGATTTGAAGGTGGTGGCGTGAACGTCTATAAAATTGACCACGCGGATGGCAGTTTGAGCTTAGTACCCGGTTCTCCGTTCATCAGTCGAATCGTTCATCCCGAAGAAATTGGCCCTGAACCTTATTCGGTTACCGTGGATGCGGACAATCGGTTTGTTTATCTGTATGAACAACACGACGCAGACATTGCAGTTTTCAGCCTCAATCCAACAACCGGGCAATTGGAATTGCTCACGCATAACTTCGTTGCGCAGCAATGCGGAGGCGATGAAATTGTGGCCGATCCATCGGGTAGTTTTGTCTATGGCACGACCGACGGCACATTCTGCGTTGGCATCCCTCAAGGCATCTTTGGATTGTCTATTAATCAAAGCAGTGGAGATGTAACAAAGATTCCCGGATCTCCATTCCCAACGCCCGAAGCGGGAATACAAGTTGATGGAATTGCTGTGACTCCGTAGTTTGCTTTTTCCTGGTCGCTTCGGCGGCCAGGAATTTTCTTCATAATTTTTCACGCAGCGAAAGAATTTTCCCGTATTCTCCGATTTGCGGACTTGTGCCGGTAGCATGTTTTACGGATATGAGTTGAGCACAAGGATCGCCGCGGAGGAACACATCGAAATTGGGAAATCCTGTCACACCTTCCAGCACGAACTCTCCAAGCACTAACTCCCATAAAAAATCGCGCGTCTCTTTTTGGCCGCTGATCGCCGCCACCTTCCTTATGGTTTCCGGAGGAACGTACGGCACCGAAGACATCGTGCACGGAGCCGGTTATGGCCGCGCAATCTGGATTCTTCTACTCACCCCCATTCTTTGGAGTTTGCCGACAACGCTCATGATCGGCGAGCTTGCCAGTGCGCTGCCGGATGAAGGTGGCTACTACGCATGGGTGCGTCGCGCCATGGGAAATTTTTGGGGATTTCAGGAGGCGTGGCTTTCTCTCGCCGCTTCAATTTTTGATATGGCGATTTATCCCGCCTTGTTTGTCGCCTACCTCGACCGTTTGTTTCCGTGGTTTCAGGCGGGGAACCGCGGCGAATATGCTGGCCTCGCGGTCATCGCAGCGTGCGTGCTGTTGAATATCGCGGGAGTCGAAACCGTTTCCACGACATCATTCTGGTTGTTCCTAGCGCTGACGGCTCCGTTCGTGGCCATTGTGATTCTTGCTCCATTCAAGCATGGAGCGTTCGTGCATGTTGTTGCATCCCCAACCGCGTCGCACGTTACGCTGATCGGTGGCCTGCTGGTTTGCATGTGGAACTACATGGGCTGGGACAACGCTTCCACGATTGCCTGCGAAGTGGAAAATCCGCAGCGCAATTATCCGCGGGCCATGTTGCTGACGGTGCTGATTGTCGCGCTCAGCTACATTCTTCCGGTTGCGGCAATGTGGTTTACCGGGCTTGTGCCGGCGGCGTGGGAAACCGGATCGTGGGCGGACATGGCGGGAATGCTGGGCGGGCCAGTATTGCAAGTGGCACTGGTACTCGGCGGAATGGTCAGTGCCTTCGGAATGTTTAACGCGCTGGTGATGAGTTACTCGCGTCTTCCGCTGGCGATGGCCGAAGATGGATTGCTGCCCCGCATATTCAGTTGGCGGCTTCCCCGCACCCGCGCGCCATGGGTGGCGATCATTGTTCTGGCAACCGGATGGGCCATGTGCCTTGGCCTGGGCTTTGAACGGCTCGTGACACTGGACATCCTCATTTATGGATCGAGCCTCGCTCTGGAATTTTTGGCTTTGGCCGTGCTGCGCATTCGCGAGCCGGAACTGCCCCGCGGATTTCGCGTGCCGGGCGGATTATTCGGCGCATTTGCCATTGGTGTTGCGCCGATGTTGATGCTTGGCTTCTCGATTGTGCGAAGTGAGACTGAACGCATTTGGGGAATGAGTTCACTGATGTTCGGCGCGCTCCTTCTAGGAGCAGGAGTCATGGCTTATTTCTTGAGCCAGGCATTTAAAACCGAAGCCGCGCCATTGAAAGAAAATCCGTGAAACAAATTGCAATAAAATTTAGAGTGAAAATAAACAGAAAAAGACCGGGGTGATCCGATATTTCCCCGGTCTGTGATTCGATTAAGCAGCCGCTTTGGCCGCGTCGCGCAGATCGCGAACACGATCATGGGCCTGTTTCACACGAGCTGCCTGCCGCTGCACAATTTGCGCGACATTGGTAGGAAGAGAAGTGGTAAGAGCTTTTTCATAGCTGGCCTTTGCGCTGTCTTCGCCGCCCTCGACCGACTCCAGAATCGTTTTATCGCTGCCACCCAAGCTCACCTTGGTATCAATCCAGGCCCGATGCACTGCGGCTGAAGCCGAACCTGAATCTTTCTTTTCGTGCTCTCCCAAACGTGGCAATTCCGCCTGTAACTCTCCGGCAAACTTTGCCCGCTCCAGGCTCTGTTCGAGAAAGAACGTTTTAAGGTCAGAACGTTTTACATGTTCGGCGGCGTCGCGATAACCATTCTCACCGTCTTTGCAAGCTTCAATCAATTTCTCAACAGTATTCACAACATTATTTTGATCCATATTTAGCCTCCTCAGTTTCGATGCGATTCACTCTGAGTAGTTGGTTAAATAGAATCGAATTGCCGTTTTATCTATTTATTTTCTAAACGCGGAAGTTGGAGTAAGGTATTCCGAGTACTGCAATGACTAAGCGAAAATCAAAAGGCGCATACATGATCTCTGCGGTGGCCGAGATGTATGGCATTCATCCGCAGACGTTGCGCCTGTACGAACGCGAAGGATTGCTCAAGCCTTCGCGCACTGAAGGCAATACGCGCCTCTACACGGATGAAGATTTGCAGCGGTTGGAATTTATTCTGAACCTCGCCCGCGATCTGGGTGTAAATATCAGCGGGATGGCGATCATTCTGCAAATGCGCGAGCGCATGGAAGAGATGCAGAGGCAGATTCAGGATTTCGTGAAATACATTCAGGAAGAAGTGTTGTCGCGCGCGAATGCGGCTACGGATCCTGCAAAAGGCGCGATCGTTCCGATTCGCCGGCCGATGGTTGCACCTCCACTGAAACGTAAATAATGCTGCCGTTTAAGCTCATCTATACGGACGATTATTTTTTGCCTATTGGCCAGCATGTCTTCCCTGCGCAGAAATATCGTTTGATTCATGATCGCCTGCTCGAAACCGGCGTGGCTGAAGAGAAAGATTTCCTTGCGCCGCAGCCCGCTTCCAATGACGACATTCTGCTGGTGCACACGGCCGATTATGTTCGCAAGCTGACTACGGGAACGCTCTCTCCACAAGAAGAAATGCAACTGGAGCTTCCTTACTCTCCGGAATTGGTGCTTGCGTTCTGGCTGGCAGCAGGAGGATCCATTCTCGCAGCGGAATGCGCATTAAAAGATGGTGTGGGAATGAACATCGGCGGCGGGTTCCATCATGCGTTCGCCGATCACGGCGAGGGTTTCTGCATGGTCCACGATGTGGCCGTCGCTATCCGCCGCATGCAACACGATGGAAAAATACGCACAGCGATGACCGTGGATTGCGATGTGCATCAGGGAAACGGCACGGCGGCGATCTTTGGAACGGCGAACTCTGGGGCAGCGAACTTTGGGACGGAGAACTTTGGAGCGGCGAAAAATCTTGACGCGCCACTTCCCTCCACCGGCCCAGCGACATTACAACGCACAAGCGCAAGAACGCTTGACGGGAATGTTTTCACCATCTCCCTTCATCAGGAACATAACTATCCGCCATACAAGCCACCATCGTCCATCGACATCAATCTGCCTGATGGCATCACTGACGATGATTATTTAGCATGGCTCGATAACGCGCTGAGTTCCGGACTGCGCCAGATGCAACCGGATTTAATTTGCTATGTGTCCGGAGCTGATCCATATAAAGAAGATCAGCTCGGGGGATTGGCATTGACTATAGAAGGATTGAAGAAGCGCGATGAGTTGGTTTTTCGCATGGCCAAGACCAGGGCTATTCCGGTGATGACGACCTATGCCGGTGGCTATGCGCACAAGGTGGATGACACTGTTACCATCCACAGCAATACGGTTCTAGCCGCCAAGGAAATATTCCGCTGATTACAAGCCTTCCCCGCCTCGTGACGTTCCCTCGGTAATACATAAATATTTGTAGCGAATTACTCAGGTAATCAGGGTGTGCCCTGTTTCGTACTGACCACTCTCTCTACGCCTTTTAATATGAATGTTATGGGGAGCAGCAGCGCTGGCACACGTGTGGGCCGTTACGAGATTGTGGCTGAAGTTGGCCGCGGCGCCATGGGCATTGTTTATCAGGCCAAAGACCCCCGAATTGACCGCATCGTAGCCCTAAAAACCATCTCGCTCCATGCTCAGAACGACGCCGATGAAGCCGACTATCGGGAGCGGTTTCTGCAGGAAGCAAAGGCTGTAGGCCGCCTTTCGCATTCAGGCATTGTGACCATTTTTGATGCGGACGAGGATCCCGACACACGCGAACCTTACATTGCCATGGAATATGTGCAGGGACAATCACTGCACTCGATCCTTGCCCAGGAGCAAAAGCTTCCGCTGAAGCGAGCTTTGCAGATTACGCAGCAAATTGCGGAGGCGCTGGATTATGCGCATTCCCAGGGAGTCGTACACCGGGACATCAAGCCAGCCAATATCCTTATTACTCCTGACGGCCACGCGAAAATCGCAGATTTTGGCATTGCCAGGCTGAACCAGGCGCAGACCACCTTGCCCGGAGAAATCCTTGGCAGCCCGGCCTACATGGCTCCGGAGCAACTGCGCGGAGACGGCATTGATCCGCGTTCCGACCTGTTCTCGGCGGGCGTGATTCTCTACAACATGTTGACGGGGTTCCGTCCATTTCAGGGCGATAGCGCAACGGCGATTTGCTACAAAGTCGTCAATCGGAACCCGATTTATGTGAGTTCATTCGATACGTCATTTCCGGTGGCATTGGATCGGATCGTCTCGAAAGCCATCGCCAAGATTCCCGAGGAGCGATTTCAATCAGGCGCCCAGATGGCAGATGCCATTGCTGAGTTTCTGCAGCATGCCTCCAGCCGCGAAAACCCGGATTTCTTAAAAGAAGTGATCGAACAGCACAACCTGGTTCCCGTATTCCGGGAGCTTTCGACGGAGCACTTCTCCACTTTGCCGGCGGCGCAGGCCAAAGCTACCGCTGATGCAAGCGCATGGAAAAAGCATTGGTGGCTTGGGGCCATCGCTTGCGCTTTGCCGGTCATCGCTTTTGCAGGATTTAAAGTCTGGAGAATCGAAAGCTCAAAAGTTCCGTCGATTGTGGTATCCCAGACGATGCCCGCGCCGACCATCAATGTGCTGCAAGTCAGTCCCGAACCGCAGCGGCTGGTTCCGGCGGCAATTGCGCTGGCGAAAACAACCAACGTCCCATGGCACATTGAAGTCGAGCATCCGTTTCAGAGCGCGAAAATTACCATCAGGTTGGATCAAAAGTTGGTTCTTGAGCAGCCATTGCACGACAAACGGCATGGCATTTTCAAAAAATCGTCCGGCATAGAGACCATCGAATTGAACGCACCCTCCGGAGAGCATCGCGTCGAGGTTCGCGTGCAGTCGCTGGCGTTCGTGCATTACGACCAAACGAAAAAGATCATAGAAATTTTCGATACTAAAAATCCCAACGTTCTTCATGTGCGCTGTGACAGCGCCGAGCAGTGGATGCGTTTGGGTCTCTAGAATTTAATTTTTGCAATACAAAAGGCAGCTCGCAAAGAGCTGCCTTCTTTTTTGATTCGTTTGTTAGAAGCGGAAGTGCGGACCGAACTCCACCTTTAAATTGTTAAATGTTCCATTGTTCAAGTAGATTTCGTCGCCGACATCCAGGCGCAATCCAACCGGGCCCCAGAAGCCTTCAATGCCGCCGCCAGGATATAGCGCCAAATGGGTCGAGCTTCCACCCACACCAGCGATTGTATTGCCGATATTACCCGCGGTTACAGCTCCGCCGGTGGAGAAATCAACAAACCCCACCTTGCCGGTAACGAAGGCACGCACGGGGCTCGATGTTCCAAATTGAAATTTAGGACCGAACAAACCCGTCAAGGGCCGGAGGCTGGTGCGGACAAAGGTCGTTGTTCCACCATTTGAAGTCGTAGTTGTGAAGTTGCGGGAGAAGTCATAGCTCATCTCCGCTTCTATGGCCACATTCGGGTGGACGTTGAAAGCGACCCTTCCGCCCACTCCGACAAAGTTTATGTGTGGGGTGGTGGGGCTGAAATTCAGATAGTCCGCGAATACACCCACCTCACCATGATCGTAAGTTTGGGCCGACATCCAAGACGGCGCAAGCAGACAGAAGCCAAGAACAGCTAACAAACTCAAGCGTTTCATCAAGAACTCTCTCCTCAAATTAAACTGCGGCTTTCCATCCTTAAAAGACTTTGGCCAACAGTGATTCGTGTGCTACCTCGTTAGGTCTCTGTATAACTTCGGGCTTGGATGCAGCGCCCTATAGGCAGGTTGGGCATTTTGGGCGATCTACAGATTCATGGGTACGTGCCCTTGTGGGTCAGGAAAAAACCTGATTTACATAATTTCCGAACAATTCTCATTTTTTCATCGTCTAAACCAGAACTGCGGTCATTTTTACGGGTTTAAATCATTAGCTACCGTTACGCGCCCGGGTTCAAATTTGCAAAACAGGCTCCAAATCTGGGTGTTGACGCGGATTGGCCGACAAAGTACGCTGCCCATGTACAGCACGGCAGGGGCGGCAAGCGGAGGTAAACTCCAATTGTGACAACATGTTCCGAGGCAGGATTAAATTTCCCGCAAATACCTGATTCCAATCAAGCTGTACAACGAAACCGGACTAGCGCCGCATCAGACTTAATGCGGCCGGAAAAGTCAAACTTGACGACGGCTCGAAAATCACAAAGCGAACGGCTCTCAGAAGCAGAGGCCATTGAGCGCGCGAAGCAAGGGGATGCAGAGGCCTTTGAAGTCCTCTACAACCTGCATAGGCGCCGGGTGTATTCATTATGCTTGCGTATGACCGCCAACACGGCGGAAGCGGAGGATCTGGCGCAGGAAGCCTTCCTCCAGCTATTTCGCAAAATAGGCACGTTTCGCGGCGAAGCGGCATTTTCCACATGGCTGCATCGCATGGCGGTGAACGTCGTCTTAATGCGATTGCGCAAGAAGGGCCTGCCCATCGTTCCAATCGAAGATACGATCGAGACGGAAGAAGATTCTCCGAAGAAAGAACCGGGAGCATTGGACGTTGCGCTCACCGGGTCGCTCGACCGTTTGCAACTGAAACGGGCCGTGGACGCGCTTCCTCCGGGATATCGAATGGTTTTTGTCTTGCATGATGTGGAAGGTTACGAACACAATGAGATCGCCGAATTGGTAGGTTGTTCGATCGGCAATAGCAAGTCGCAGTTGCACAAAGCACGATTGAAGTTACGAGACCTTCTCAAAAGAAGAAGGCCCGCGAAACATCGCATGTGAAGTGATGAATATTTGGGGCAACGTTGTTGTGTTGGGGAGAGAGGCAGTATGACGTGCGAGCAATTCCAGGAACTTTTGCCTGATTCCCGCGAAGGAACCCGTAATCAGGAATACGAAATACATTTGCGTTCGTGTCAATCCTGTTGGGGATTGGTTTCCGACTTGAACGTAATCATGCAGCAAGCCCATCTGCTGCAATCCACGGAAGAACCCAGTCCAAAAATTTGGCGCGCTATTGAATCCGCTCTGCGAGAGGAAGGTTTGATTCGCGAGCAGCATCCGCAGCCGGTTTTAGTGTTCAAGCGCCGGCCGCGCTGGAACCTTGCCTGGATGCTTCCCGTTGCCGCCTCCGTTCTTGTCGTACTGGGCATTCTGAACTATCAGGGAAAGACCACGCATAACGTCGCTACGGTCTCTGCTCCCGCAGTCGGTACAGCTTCTGGGAATCCGGTTGGGGCGGCCTTCACGGACGATGACCAAAAATTTCTGACTGAGGTTGCCTTCCAGACGCCAACTCTTCGGGAAAAATATGAACGTGGACTGAGAGACGTGAACGCATATATTCGCGACGCCAAACTGTCCGCGAAGAATAATCCGAATGATGAGGAATCGCAAAAATATTTGATGAATGCCTACGACCAGAAAGCCATGCTGTATGAAATGGCGCTGGATCGTACCCAGTAAAAATAATTAAGTAATGCTCGTTCTTAATGAATTCGCGGATCGTATCAAGGGGAGAGGGGCAGTAAATATGGACAGCAAAAGCCGTACCGCTGCGCTGGTTTTGAGTCTGGCTCTTGTAGCCATGGTTTGCGCACAAGCCGAAACCCGTAAAGATATGCACTTCAAAGTTGGCAAGCATGCGACTGTGTCGATCACCAACCAGTTTGGACCGATTTCCGTGCATCCAGCGACCGGACGTGAAGTCATTGTCACAGCTATCCTCCACTCCGACAAAGTTGAAATTGATCAGAACCAACGCGGCAGCCGGGTAGAAATACTCTCTCACTTGCTTGCCGGCGCCGATGCGAACAGCGGACGCGTGGACTATGAAGTTGCCGTACCTGCCGATGCCAGCATCGCCATTCACGCCACTGAAGGCCAACTGCAGGCGGTGAAAATGCGCGGCGACGTAGATTTTGAAGAAACCACCGGAGACATTATTGTCCGTGACTTTGAAGGCGCCCACCTGCACATCAAGACAATCGATGGTCCGGTAACTCTGACTAACATTCAAGATGGCTATGTAGAAATCACCTCCACTGGAGGCGACGTCATTATGAACGCCGTCAACGGTCCGATGATTCAGGTCAATTCCGTCAGTGGCAAAATTCTGTATGACGGAGACTTCGGCGCGGGTGGTGAATATACGTTAACAAGCCATACCGGCGACATTGAAGCACAGGCTCCTTCTTATGCTTCAATTGATGTCTTTGCCCGCTCGGTGACCGGGAACGTAGTGAATGATTTCACTCTCGAACCCGAGCACACGCCGTTTACCATGAAGGTTGGGAGTGCCTTCGCAGGCACTGTGAATAAGGCAGCTTCGAAGGTCAAGCTGCTTTCCTTCAGTGGTAAAATCCACCTCAAGAAGCGCTAATTTCAATCCTCAGAATAGGCGGAACAAGCCTTTTTGTCGGCCTGCATGCATGATGGCAAACCGGGTCCGCAGGATGCGTCTGGTGTGCGCGGCGGCACGATGAGCGTCCGCGCCATTGTGCTGGTTGGTTTCATGGGCGCAGGAAAAAGCAGCGTTGGGCGAGAGCTTGGACGCCAACTCAATTGGCCTTTCGAAGATCTCGACGACCGGATTGAAGCGCGCGAAGGCCACAGCGTCGAACAAATTTTCCGCGAATCCGGGGAAGCTGCGTTTCGGCAGGCTGAACATCTTGCTCTTCAGCAATTAATCTCCGAATTGAAATCTGAACCTCGCGTGCTGGCGTTGGGGGGAGGAGCATTCGTGCACAGCAATAATGCCGAACTTCTCGAATCGAGTGGCCTGCCCACGGTTTTCCTGAATGCTTCCCCAGAGGAACTGTTCCGCCGTTGCGAGGAGCAGGGAACGAATCGCCCCCTACGCCGCGATCGCACGCAATTCTTTGAGCTCTATTACAAGCGGCTTCCACATTACAGCAAGGCTGGTTTGCAGATTGATACGACCGGAAAAGACGTTACTTCGGTGACCAGAGAGATAAGCCGCAAGCTCGGCTTGATGCCTTAATCTATAAAGATCAAGGAGTCCTCGGTGAAATTATCAGTATTGTCATTCACGGTTTTATTTTGCATATTGCCTGCGCTGAGTTCCGCCAAGGACAGTACGCCGAAGCAGGATCCCGGTTCGCGTACAGTCGATTCGGGAACTTTCGGCGTGTTCCAGAACGAACACCGCATTGCAACGGAAACTTTTTCCATCACGCAAAGCGGGAATGGAAGCGTTGCCACCTCTGAGTTCAAAACAGATCCTGCGGTGGGCAATGCCGTGCAATCCTCGAAGCTCCAACTGACGCCCAACGGTGAAATCATAAACTACGAGTGGAAAGAGATCAGCCCGGGAACATCTGGGGCATCCGTTGCTCCAAACAATGAATTCCTGGCCGAACGCTACCACGACAGCGGACAAACAAAGGACCAACAGCAACAATTTCTGCTCCCACTCTCCACGAGCATTTTGGACGATTACTTTTTTGTGCAGCGGGAAATCCTGGTATGGCGATACCTGGCCACCGG
>DASXCC010000225.1:0-3114 GCA_036491415.1 Terriglobales bacterium
AAAGTTTTGGACGGTTCACGATCGCCATGGCGATCATGATGCGCTGACGCATGCCTCCGGAAAGCTGATGCGGATAGTCGCTGGCGCGGCGGGCAGCATCAGGAATGGCGGTGTCATTCATGGCAGCGACAGCTCGGTCCCAAGCTTCTTTACGGGAAACTTTTTCGTGGGCACGCACAGCTTCGGCGATTTGGTCGCCAACGCGCATGACAGGGTTCAATGCGCTCATCGGCTCCTGAAAGATCATGCCAATCTGGCGCCCGCGAAGGCTTCGCATGGATTCTTCGGGAATTTGCAGCAGATCGCGGCGGTCTCCGTCTTCCGATAAGTAAATGGCGCCTTGCACGCGAGCCTGGGGTGCCAGCAAGCGCATAAGCGCAAGCGATGTGACGGACTTTCCTGATCCCGACTCGCCTACTAATCCTAAGGTCTCTCCAGAATTGATATGGAAGCTTAAGTCGTGAACAGCCGGGAGCGTTCCGGCGGACCGTCCATCCTGAGAGCGACCCGAAGGGAAACCGATTGTCAGATGTTCAACTTCCAGCAGGGCAGGCACGGCTTCATGGTAGCAGCGTGAGGATAAAAAATGCGCCGGGTCGTGCCTGCAATAGCACTGGTTGAACGATCAGTATCCGTCGAATTCTTCGGTACGAATGTCGTCGGGATCGATTTGCGCTTTTCCAACATGGCGCGCATGGCCGTGACCATGGCCGGAGGGCCGGCCACGTAGAAAATTGGGCCGTTTAGGGATGAAAGATGGCGTTGCAACATAGGGGCGTCAATCAATCCTGTTTCGCCATTCCACGGCTGCGACGACTTTTCCATTTCCGTTATGGTCGCCACGAGCTTGAAGTTAGGATTTTTTCCGGTAATTGCCTGAAGTTCTTTGAGAAATGGCGCATCTTCGGGACGACGGTTGGAGAAGAAAAGGGTGATCTTATGAGGAAGCGCATTTTCCGTAACGTGTTTGATAATGCTATGAAAGGGCGTAATACCAATGCCTCCGGCCAGGAACACGGCAGGCTTTGAAGTGTTGCGGTGCAAAGTGAAAGAGCCCATGGGGCCATCGACGAGAAACTTAGCACCCGGTTTCAGCTGCCTGAACACGCGCTTGAAGGCGGTATCACGCAGGCGCGTGGCAATTGCCAGTTCACTTTCTGAAGGAGCGGTGACAAGCGAAAATGCGCGCGCGTTGCCTTCGCCGTCGGTTTCAGGAGGATCAATCAGCGTCAGCTCAACAAATTGGCCGGGGACGAAGTTGAATCCGGCAGGCTTAGCGAAATGGAATTCCATAGTCTCGTCGGCGACAGGCTCATGACGGATGAGGTGGGTTTGTTGTCCGGGCAAGATTTCTCCTGTGAGGTAGAGTATTTGCGCGACGCGCAGTTTCGCCTGCGCTGCGAATGTTGGTGAGCATTTGCTTCTATTATGTCACTTTGTGGAGAGCGTAAGCGCTAGGTCTCAATGCCGATGTGGCAAATGCGACCGATGATGTAATCGGCAGCGGTTTTTCCTTTTTCGATGGGCAGAATTTCTACCGGATAGGCGGGGTTGTGGGGACGAAGAACAAGATGGTTATTGGCGATCTCTGCGTACTTCATAGTGCAGGTGTTCGCTTTTAGGACGGCGTAAATATTGGATTCGCTTTTGCGGTAAGGCTTGAGCGAATTGTAATGACGGTCGATAAGAAGCGTGGCGCCGGGAAGCAGGCGCGGGTACATGCTCATGCCTTCGCGGCCATCGGCGTGAAGAATAATAAAACGTTCCCAGCGGTCGCGGTCTCCTTCAGTTTCAGCGCGGAGTTTACGCAGGAAAGTCTTTTGATATTTCAGCACACCCTTCACTTTTATGTTCTGAATCAATGGTTTGAGCGCAGTGCCGCCCTCGACGAGCAAAACATTTTCGAATGCATCTTCGCTGGGAGGAAGAATGCTGGCGCGCTTATTGATTTCGTTAGGATCGAGCAAGTCGAGCACGGAGAGGCGTTGCACACGAAGAACTTTGTCCATGCCTTCAACGCTGAGCCCGCGTTTGCGATTCAGGAAATTTGAGATGTGAGCTTGCTTGAAACCGGTTTGTCCGGCGAGTTCCAGCCCCGTAAAACCGCCTTCTTCGATGCGTTCCGAAATAGTTCTACGTAAATTTTCCTGCAAGGCGCTGAATTTCATTGAGTATGAGTATAGCATTAAGCTATTTTTAGAAATATGAAAACATCTTAAAGAGATTAATATCTTGACATGAAAAAGGGGAGCGGCATAGGATGAGCGGCACTTTATACCCCCATCGTTTAAATCTGGGGAGGGAAAAAATGCCTCATGATGTAGGCAGCATAGGCGAGGAAGCTACTTTCGTTGAGTTTCGCCGGAAGGTCCGCTCGGCGGAGGTGCTATCAGCAACAATGGAACGACTATTGTGGTCGCTCCATTTCAGCGGGAAGGTCAGCGTCGTGGTGCAGAACGGCCGCGTCCTGAAGTCTGGCTATGAGGAAGGTTATTTCCGTCCGCATCCATCTTTGTGACGGAAATCCGATAAACGTACTGATAATTAAATATTCCTAAACGGGCCTGTCGTAGAAAACGAGTCCTGTGACCGAGCAATCGGCACAGGGCTTTTTGTTTATTCACATTAATTTTTGGAGGCAATTATGGAAGTACACGAAGGAATCGTTGAATTAGAACTTAAGTATTGCGAACGGTGCGGTGGGTTGTGGCTGCGAGTTCGAGGGAAAGACAACGTCTATTGCACGACATGCGCGTTGCAGATTGCCGAGCTGCCTATCAGCGCGCCCCGAAATGCAACAAGGAAACCGGTAAAGCGGCAGGTAATTTGCGACAGGCCGTTTCAAGTTACTTCGCGGCGGGGAGGGAATGCTTAATGCATACAATCCCATTTTTAACCGCATGCGCAAATGGAGAAGTTCGGACAAACATACCAACGAAGAAATTGCAGAGGGCGTGCAAACTTAAACGATTCGCGAATGTTTCGAAGGAAGATTTTGTTTCGAATGATCCAGATCTCTGGATGTATCGCGATAGAACGGCGGCGCTGCTTCGCCGATATTTCCGGATTTCGATTGAAGTAGGGCGATTGCCGTCGTTGATGGGCCGGGAGGTG
>DASXCC010000226.1:0-8963 GCA_036491415.1 Terriglobales bacterium
GAAGAACAAGAAAAATTCTTGCTCTGTATTCTCCACGCCCCCTGCGGTTCATGAACTGTTTACTTCGTTCTACCTGCTTCGACTCCCAACTTATCCACTGCCGCTGCCTGCGCCGCTGCTAAACGAGCGGTCAGTACGCGGAACGGCGAGCAGGAGACGTAGTTCAGGCCGATTTGATGGCAGAACTCGACGGACGAAGGTTCGCCGCCGTGTTCGCCGCAAATGCCGACCTTCAGGTCAGACCGTGTTTTGCGGCCGCGTTCGGTGGCCATCTTCACCAACTGGCCAACGCCTTCGCGATCGAGCACCGCAAACGGATCCTGCTTCAGAATGCCTTCTGCAAGATACGTCGGTAGCACCTTATTGATGTCGTCACGCGAGAAGCCGAACGTGGTCTGCGTGAGGTCGTTGGTGCCGAAGGAGAAAAATTCCGCTTCTGTAGCGATTTCGTTGGCCACTAAAGCGGCGCGGGGCAATTCGATCATTGTCCCAACTTTGTAGTCAATCTTCCGCTCTTTTTCTTTGAAGACTTCTTCAGCAACACGGCGGATGATGGCCGCTTGGTTGGCCATTTCTTTTACAGTGGCCGTCAGAGGCACCATGACTTCGGGAGAAACTTTCCCTCCGTCTTTTGCGACGGCAAGGGCCGCTTCGAAAATGGCGCGGGCCTGCATCTCCGTGATTTCCGGATAGGTGATTCCAAGGCGGCAACCACGATGACCGAGCATGGGATTAAATTCATGCAGGTCTTCCACTCGACGCAGCAGCTTTTTTAATCCACTCAGTTTTGGAGACTTTGGTTTGGTGGCTTCGAGTACGGCGACTTCCACCATCAAGTCTTCGCGGCGCGGCAGGAACTCGTGCAATGGAGGATCCAACAGGCGGATAGTGACCGGGAATCCATCCATGGCGCGGAAAACGCCGATGAAGTCTTTGCGTTGCAGCGGCAACAATTTCTTCAGCGCGGCGCGGCGATCTTTCTCGGTGCTGGCCAGAATCATAGCGCGCATGTGAGGAAGTTTTTCTTCGCCGAAGAACATGTGCTCGGTGCGGCAAAGGCCGATGCCTTCCGCTCCGAACGCACGTGCCTGAATGGCGTCGCGGGGAATGTCAGCATTGGCGCGGACTCCCAGCTTGCGGAATGGTTCGGACCAACCCATCAGCGTTTGCAATTCGGGATCATCGGGCGAAGCGTCGAGCGTGCCGAGCTTGCCTTTAATTACGCGTCCGGTAGTGCCATCGAGCGAAATCCAATCGCCGGCTTTGAATACCTGACCTTTGGCGTGCATCTCACGTTTCTTTTCATCCACGTGAATGTCGCCTGCGCCTGCGACGCAGCACTTACCCATGCCTCGAGTCACCACTGCGGCGTGGCTCGTCATACCGCCGCGCGAGGTTAGAATTCCGGCCGCGACTTCCATACCGTGAATGTCTTCCGGCGTGGTTTCCGCACGAACCAGGATGACCGGATTTTTCGTTGTCCCGTGTCCGGCTTTCTCCACCGCTTCATCGGCGGAGAACACGATTTGTCCCACGGCCGCGCCAGGAGAAGCTGGCAAGCCAGTCGCAAGCACTTCTACTTTCGTTTTCTTCTCATCGAGGCGGGGAACGAGGAAGTCATAGAGCTGGTTAGGTTCGACGCGGAAGATCGCTTCGTCTTTTGTGATCAATCCTTCTTCGACCATCTGGATGGCAACGCGCACGGCCGCGCGTCCGGTGCGTTTTCCGTTACGCGTTTGCAACATATACAGCTTGCCGTCCTGAATGGTGAATTCAAAGTCCTGCATATCGCGATAGTGTTTTTCCAGGCGCGTGGTAATGTCGCGAAGCTGGTCGTACACTGCCGGCATCACTTTTTGCAGTTCAAGAATCGGAACTGGAGTGCGAATACCGGCCACAACGTCTTCGCCCTGCGCGTTCATCAGGAATTCGCCGTAAAACTCTTTGGTTCCGATCGCTGGATTGCGGGTAAAGCCGACACCGGTGCCACTGGTGTCGCCGAGGTTTCCATAAACCATGGCTTGCACATTGACTGCGGTGCCGAGCATGTCGTCAATGTTGTTGATGCGGCGATAGTGTTTGGCGCGATCGTTCTGCCAGGAGCGGAACACGGCATCGCGGGACATCACAAGTTGATCATGCGCGTCCTGCGGGAAGTCACGCTTGGCATGCTTCTTTACGACCTTCTTGTATTCTTCGATGACTTCTTTCAACGCCTTCGCGTCGAGATCGGTATCCAGCTTAGCTTTCTTTGCTTTTTTCTTTGCGTCGAAAACTTCTTCGAATTCGCTCTTTGGAATTTCCAAAACGACGCTGCTGAACATCTGGATCAGGCGGCGATAGGAGTCGTATGCGAAACGGGGATTGTTGGTGCGCTTCGCCAAAGATTCAACGCTCTTGTCATTCAAGCCGAGGTTCAGGATCGTATCCATCATGCCGGGCATGGAGAACTTGGCGCCGGAGCGAACGCTGACGAGCAGCGGATTTTCGCCTTGGCCGAGCTTCTGGCCTTGCAAGTCTTCAAGCTTGCGCAGCGCTTCATCCATCTGTTGATTGACTTCTTTGGAAACATCGCCGTGACGCATGTATTCGCGGCAGGCTTCGGTCTGGATGGTGAATCCGGGAGGCACCGGTAATCCCGCGCTGGTCATCTCCGCGAGACCCGCGCCTTTGCCACCAAGAACATCTTTTAGTTTTCCATGGCCATCGGCCTTGCCGCCGCCAAAAGAATAAACGTATTTCGTTCCGCCCTTTTTATTGTCCTGCTTACTTGCCACTTCAGTGTCGGGGAGTGTGCTAGTTGCCATATCCATCCTTTATTTAAGTTGATTCTTGAATGTCTTAACGTTTTGTCATTTCGAGCGGATTCATTCGCTTTGCTCGGAATGACAGTATTACGTGTAAAAACTAAAACCTACTTGCCTTCAGTCACGATTTCGGAGAAATCGGCAATGGTTGAAAATTCCTTGAGCAGTATTTGCAACAAGGCCAACCGGTTCGCACGAATGCGTTCGTCTTCCACCATGACCATGACTTTATCGAAAAATTTGTCCACCGGTTCGCGGGCGGCAGAGAGAAGCAACAACGCCTCTTTGTATTCCTTCTTCTGGCGGTGCGCTTCAATTTTAGGTGAATTTTGCTCCAAATACGCAGCCAATGATTTTTCTTCTTCCGCCACTCCCGGAAGCAATTCGAACTTTTCGGCGATGCGAAGCTTCTTTTCGCCTGCCTGCTTCAAAATGTTGCGGATTCGCTTCGAGGCAGCCGCCACTGCCTGGAACTCCGGGACGGGCAGAACATCGCTGACGGCTTTGGCGCGGGCGACTGCATCGACAACATCATCGGAGCCCTCGACCAATACGGCATTTACAACGTCATATCTGAATCCGAGAGCGTCACGAAGGTAAAATTCCACGCGCTCGCGGAAAAACGCCTCCACGGATTTGGTGAATTCTGCGTTGCTAAATTTCTTTTCCGCAGCGGAGCCTGCATATCCAGCGCGGGCGTCCTTCATCAAAGAGGAAATTTGAATAGGCAATTTGTGCTCGGCAACAGTCTTTACGATTCCGTTGGCCTGGCGACGCAACGCGAAGGGATCTTTGGATCCGCTCGGGACCAGGCCCAAGGCGAACATTCCGGCAATACTGTCTGCTTTGTCGCCAACGGAAAGTACCGCGCCTTCGGTGCTGCGCGGCACGGAATCTTCCATGGATTCCGGCTTGTACTGATCGTAAACAGCGTCAGCAATGGCGAAACGGTTTGCTTCGGGAAGGTCAGGATCGAGAGACTGCACGCGGGAGTAAAGCCCGCCGACAATTCCCTGGAGTTCGGTAAATTCTTTTACCAGTTCGGTGGTCAGGTCGGTTTTCGCCAGGCACGCCGCTTTGTGAATAATGCCCGGGCGTGCCGCAACTCCATTTTGACGGATGATTTCGCTTAGTCCGCTGCACAATTTTTGCACGCGGACGGTTTTTTCGTAGTAACTGCCCAGATCTTTCTGGAACGTGACGTTCCGCAACAGTTCGACGCGCTCGCGCAACGGACGTTTTTGGTCGGTCTGCCAAAAGAACCGTGCGTCATTGAATCGGGCGCGTAATACGCGTTCGTGGCCGTGGCGAATAATGCCCTGCGGATCGCCGTCGGTGTTGAGCACAGCCAGAAAATTCGGAAGCAGCTTACCCTTGGCATCTTCAACCGCAAAATATTTTTGGTGGTCGCGCATGACCGTTACCAGCACTTCTTCAGGCAGCGACAAAAATTCAGGATCAAATTCGCCCAGAATCACAGACGGCCATTCCGTGAGGTTCACAACGGTATCAAGCAGCGAATCATCCGGACGCAAAAAACCATTTGCGAGACGCGCGGTGAATTTGAGTTGCTCGGTGACAAGCATTTTGCGCGCATCCTGCGCCATGACCTTTGCTTCGTACAGAGCATTCGAATAGGAATCAGGATTCGCAATCTCTACGCTTTCTGTTCCCAATTGCCTGTGCCCGCGAGAAGTTTTTCCCGCGCGGATGCCGGCAAACTCCAACGGAACCACTTCACCATCGAGCATGGCAACCAACCAACGCACCGGACGGACGAAGCGCTCGCTTGGTTTCTGCCAGTACATGTTTTTCGGCCAATAGATGGCGGCAATTTCCTTGGGCAGAAATTCTGAAAGGACTTCCGCAGCCGCACGTCCTTTTTTCGTGACATTGGCGGAGAGATATTCGCCTTTGGGGGTAGAAACTTTTTCCAGCTTGCTTACGTCCACGCCAACTTTTTTGGCGAAGGCGTGGGCGGCGGGAGTTGGCTGCCCATCTTTAAATGCGACGGCAGTAGATGGTCCGGTCGCTTGCTCGGTAATATCCGGCTGCGCCGCCGGAATGCCAGTGGCAATCAGCGCCAATCGCCGGGGCGTATTAAAACATTCGATAGTCTGGGTGGAAGGCAAGCGCTCGCGCGTGAGCAAATCAGCAAGGCGCTTTTGTAAATCCGCGGCAGCGGGTTCGATCATCCGCGCGGGGATTTCTTCGGTACCGATCTCGATTAAAAAGTCTGGCATTGAATTGGAAATATTCTGCGTTTATGAAACCGGTGCAAATTTCTTCTTCTTTTTCTCAGCAGGCGCAGGTTCTTCTTTATTTTCCGTAATGTTTTGCTGATCGACCCAGGCTTTTGCAATTCCTACGGCCAACGCGCGCACCCGCGCGATGACGCCGACGCGCTCGGTTACAGAAATTGCCCCACGCGCGTCGAGGATATTGAAATAATGCGAGCACTTCAGGCAGAGATCGTATGCGCCGAGAAGAGGGAAACGTTGCTTATCATGAATCGTGGGGTGCCCTGTACTTGTCGCGTTTTCTTCGACAGGGCGGGGATTTTTCAATTCAGCGTACCGATCCAGCAACGCCTTACACTCCGCCTCACAAAGCTCAAAGTGCTTCCAGGTTTTCTCAACGTCAGCTTCTTCGAAGTTGTAAACCGAGAACTGCAATTCATCGGCGAGCCGCACATCGCCGTACTTCACTTCATTCCCAGTCAGCGGATCACGCGCCCACACGATGTCATAAATGCTGTTCACATCCTGCAAGAAAGCGCCGATGCGTTCGAGCCCGTAGGTAAGCTCGGCGCAAATCGGATTGAGATCCACGCCGCCACACTGCTGGAAATAAGTGAACTGGGTGATTTCCAGGCCGTCGAGCATCACCTGCCAGCCGATACCCCACGCGCCTAATGTCGGCGACTCCCAGTTGTCTTCTTCAAACTTAATGTCGTGCTGACGGAGGTCGATTCCGATTGCGGCCAAAGACTCGAGGTAAAGCTCTTGCACATTCTGCGGCGGAGGCTTCAGGATCACCTGAAGCTGCATGTGCTTGAACAAGCGATTGGGATTTTCTCCATATCGCCCGTCTGCCGGACGTCGAGAAGGCTGGACATACGCGACTTTGTACGGCTTCGGCCCAAGAACACGCAGAAAAGTTTCGGGCGCCATCGTTCCCGCGCCAACTTCTACGTCATGAGGCTGTTGTAGAACGCATCCGCGCGCGGCCCAGAAAGACTGCAGGCGCAGGATCAGTTCCTGATACGTCGGCGAGTTTGATTTAGGTGGAGTCACAAGTTAAACAGCATTTAGTAGCTGGCACTTCGATTAATTGCTAAGTGCCAATCTTTTCCAGCATTCCTGCCGTGACCAGCTTCTTCTCGATATGCCGTTGCAGTGTCTGCAACAAAAACTTCCGCAGATCCGAACCAAAAGACTTCGGCCAAGCTGCTCCGGTGAAACTCTCCACCGGCGCTCGAAACATCTGCGCGGCTGTCGCTCGCGACTCTGCTGAAATCTCTGACGACGCCAAACGCTTGTCGTCCACGCACATCAGGCCATCGGCCAGCACATGAAAAAACGCTCGATCCCCGTTCAATTCCCGTCCGCAGACGATGCACTCAGAGAGCTCCGGCAAATAACCCATCAGCCGCGTCATCCACAGCTCAAAGTACGTGATGGGCATCCAAAACGCTTCATGCTGCATTTGCCCCAACACCGAGAGCGTCAGCCGGAACACTGCATCGTTCGCATCACGATCGGGCAACAACTCATCCAACAATTCCGCGACATGCGCTAAAGCAATCGCCCGCGAATAAGTTACTTCAGTAGCCAGCGGCGACTCGAGCACATCGCATGAATCCAGCCGCGCTAATTCCTGCTGTTCGCGGTCTTCGTAATACGCCCGAACGTACGTCAGCGGCTCGAGCGCGCCACCAAACCGCCGTTTCGATTTCTTGGCGGACCGCGCTACCGCGTGAACTTTGCCTTCCAGCCGGGTAAAAAGCGTGACCAGCAGGTCCGCCTCGCGCAGCGGATAAGTGCGCAAGACAATCGCTTCCGACTCCTTCAGCGCCATCGAAGCCTTGCAGGTAAACCATGATTGTAAATGGAGTTGCAGGGATTGGAAAGCAGCGATGCTATGGCCGCAGATGCCCCTGGGTGGCCACTGAGAAGATTCTGCATTATGCTTTTGAAAGACTCCACTATGAATGTTCCTTTACTTGATCTTAAGGCCCAATACGCACCTATTAAAGATGATGTGGAAGCGGCGATTTCCGAAGTGCTGGCTTCGCAGCAATTCATCCTGGGGCCAAAGGTGGAGGAATGCGAGAAGGCTGTCGCCGCTTATTCCGCCTGTTCTTATGGGGTTGGCATGTCTTCCGGCAGCGACGCGCTGCTTGCCTGTTTGATGGCCGAAAACATTGGCCCGGGCGATGAGGTCATTACAACTCCTTATTCTTTCTTTGCCACGGCTGGGGCTATCGCCCGGCTTGGCGCGACACCGATTTTCGTGGATATTGATCCCGCGACATACAACATTAATCCATCGCAGATCGCGGCGAAGATCACCAGGAAGACACGCGCGATCATGCCCGTACATCTTTATGGGCAGATGGCCGACATGGATCCCATCATGGAGTTGGCGCGCGCACACAAGCTGATTGTGGTCGAAGATGCCGCCCAGGCCATCGGCGCGGAATATAAAGGACGCCGCGCTGGTTCCATCGGGCACTATGGATGTTTTTCGTTTTTTCCTTCGAAGAATCTGGGCGCGGCCGGTGATGGGGGCATGATTGTCACGAATGACGCAGAATGCGCGGAGAAGCTGCGAATCCTGCGCAATCACGGATCGAACCCCAAGTACTATCACAAAGTCATTGGCGGAAATTTTCGGCTCGACGCGCTTCAGGCTGCCGTCGTCACAGTGAAACTCAAGCATCTCGATAGTTGGACTGCGGGGCGCCAACACAATGCTCAGAAATACAATAAGCTGTTCGCGAAGGCGAGCGCATCCATCATTCTTCCAACAATTGCGCTTCCGGCAATTGCGGCGAATCGCCACATCTTCAATCAGTATGTTATTCGTGTTCCCCAAAGAGATGAACTGCAGGCGCACTTGCAGAAGAAGGGAATTGGCACAGAGGTTTATTATCCGGTCCCGTTGCATTTGCAGGAGTGCTTCGCATATCTCGGATACAAGGCTGGCGAATTTCCCCAAAGCGAGTTGGCCGCGAAGCAAACGATTGCGCTGCCGATTTTCCCCGAATTGACCGAGCAGCAACTGGAATATGTAGTGGATTCAATTCGCGAATTCATGACGAAAAATTCTTCCATAAATTCGAACAATAAATAATTTGCCGGAACTCCTCAGCAATAATTTCGAAAACCCTGGTAATAATTTTTGAAACCTTGGTCGCGAGTGTCCTCGATTCGCGCAATCGCTCGCGAACCAGCGTCCTCTTTTTGAACAGTCGTACCTATCTAGCCAACGATTTTTGGCAGCAATTTTGCTATGTTTAGCGGCAGTATCCAAAACTTGGACACTGCAAGTGTGTCTTGAAGAAGGAGTTCGCCACGACAGGTTGTCGTTACATGCAGTCAGACAGCGTAGTTTCCCGCGTCATTGCGGGGGAAACTCTGATCGTCCCTGTGCGCGGCGGAGTTGGCGACCTTGCTTCCATTTACAGCCTGAATGAGCTCGGGAGTTTTCTTTGGCAGCTTTTGAATCCTCCGAAGACCTTTAATGAATTAGTAACCATTGTCGTGGATGAGTATGAAGTATCCACTGAAACGGCGCAGTGCGACATCCGCAATTTTTTCGGAAAGATAAAAGATGCGGGACTGATTAAGGAAGCGGCGGTTTCACTGCCTGCTGAAAGTGTTGCTTGACGCAACGGCACGAGGATGAACTGCTCGCGGAGATGAGATGAATTCTGGCAGTTACACAGAGCTGAGCCGAACGCTTCATCAGCCTGGCGCGCGTACACCTCTGGAAGTGTCGCTGGAAATTACCCACCGCTGTCCTCTCGAATGCCAGCATTGCTACAACAACCTTGCCATGGGAGATCTGGCGGCCCGCAATCGTGAGCTCAGTAAAGAAGAGTACTTCCGCATCCTCGATGAAATTACGGACATGGGCTGCTTCTGGCTC
>DASXCC010000227.1:0-8182 GCA_036491415.1 Terriglobales bacterium
ACCGTGCTTCTTACCACACACTATATGGAAGAAGCGGAACGTTTGTGTGACCGCCTTGCCATCGTGGATCACGGACAGGTGATCGCGAAAGGTACGCCTGCCGATCTCATTGCCCGCCTCGGAGGCCATCACGTAGTGGAGTTTGCGATCAGCAAAAACATGAATGGCGGTTCTGCATCGTGGAAGGATTTGCCCGGAGTTGAATCCGTGAGTCAAGACGACGGATTGTATCGCTTGAATGTTCACGAACCGCATCTCACAATTCCTGCCTTGCTCGAATCGGTGGCAAGTCATGGCACGCAGCTTTTGCATTTGTCCACGCGTCAGGCCAGCCTGGAAGATGTTTTCGTTCGCTTGACTGGCCGCCATTTGAGGGAGGATTAGCTTGGCTGTTTCTGAACCGCTGCCGAAAATAGACGGGCCAAAAACGAATCGTCCTGCTGCGTCGCGCAATGGCCGCTGGAGCGGCTTCAATCATTTGCTATCCGGACGCATGAAAGAACTATGGCGCGAGCCGGAAGTCATCTTCTGGGTCTTCGTGTTCCCTCTTTTGCTGGCTCTCGGACTTGGTATCGCTTTCCGCGACAAGCCTGCGGACATCACTCCGGTAGTAATCGTGAGTGGAAACGGCGCGCAGGATGCGCTGGCTATGCTTCAGAATTCACCGGAAAAATCGTCTATCCACGCTCAGATCACCGATCGCAATGCAGCATTGCTTGGCTTTCGTTTAGGAAAATACGATCTCGTAATCGAACCAGGACAATCGAACCAATTCCAATATCTTTACGATCCGACACGGCCCGAGAGCGTGCTCGCGCGGCGCGAAATCGACGATGTATTGCAGACCGTGGCGGGAAGAAGAAATCCTTTGGCCACCGCGTCCAAAATCTCCACCGAGCCCGGCTCACGGTACATCGATTTTTTGATTCCCGGCTTGATCGGCATGAACGTGATGAACGCGGCCATGTGGGGCATTGGCTTCGCGCTCGTGGATATGCGACAGCGCAAACTGCTTAAGCGGTTCGTTGGCACTCCCATGCGCCGCAGCGACTTTCTCATGGCACTCGCCAGCAGCCGCCTGCTGCTCATGATCGTTGAAGTCGGCCTGCTGCTGGGCTTCGGCATATTTTTCTTTCACGTGCGGGTACTGGGTTCGTGGTTTACGATCCTTGTGACAGGAACATTCGGCGCACTGTCTTTTTCCGGCCTGGGATTGCTCTCGGCAAGCCGCGCGCAAAAAATTGAGAGCGCCAGTGGCATCATCAACCTGCTCATGATGCCTATGTGGATTTTCTCCGGCGTCTTTTTTTCCTATGAACGCTTCCCCGCGGTCATCCAGCCTTTCATCAAAGTTTTGCCTTTAACCGCTTTAAATGATGCATTGCGTTCGACAATCCTCGAAGGCGCTTCCCTTGCCTCGCAATCCGGGCGATTGCTGGTTCTGCTTGTGTGGGGATTTTTATCGTTCTTGCTGGCGCTGCGTTTGTTCCGTTGGACTTAGTTTTAGAAGTTCGCGCCGCGGAGTGTATCTCTCTAACCCTATCCACTATCCTTTGGACTTAAATTCCAGCACCGATGAGAAATCTTTGTCGCCGTAACCTGCCGCGATAGCTTGCTCGAAGATCTTCTTCGCCGCTACAGCGTTCTCCAAGGGATGATTGTGTAAACGCTTTGATTCCTGGTCCGCGTATCCCAAATCTTTTGCCATGAGCCGGAGTTCGAAGTTTGGCACAAAATCCTTTGCAGCCGCGCGGGTAGAAACTGTTTTCACCAACGGACTTCCCGGTGCACCGTTCGTAAGAACTGCCACGGCTTTTGCCTGATCAAGACCGCCTGCCTTGATCAGCGACATGGCCTCAGCCAGGGATGCCGTCTGCACGCCGCACATAAAATTGTTGATCAACTTCATGAGCGCGCCACTTCCGGTTGGGCCGAAGTGAACCATGTCCCGTCCAAGAACGGAAAGCACCGGCGTGACTTTTTCCAGAGCTTGCTGCGGTCCGCCGACTAGAAATACCAACTCACCTGAAGCTGCATGAGGCTTGGTGCCAGTTACTGGTGCGTCGAGAAGTTCGCATGCTTTTTGCGATGCTGCGGCGGCAAGTTCGCGAATCCAATTCACGCTTAAAGTGCTGCATTCAATCAAAACTTGCTTCTCTGTGGCTCCCGCCAATGCGCCGTTTTCTCCCAGCCAAATCGCGCGCGAGGCGTTGTCATCAGAAACCATGCTGATCACAATGTCAGACCTGGATGCTGCTTCCGCTGCCAAGCTTGCCGCGAATGCTCCGGCATCCGCCAGTGGCTTGGCCCGTTCGGCGCTGCGGTTATAGACCGACACGGAAAAACCCTGGGAAAGCAAGCGCCGGGCCATGCCCGCTCCCATAATTCCCAAACCTAAAATCGCGACTCGCGGTTTAGACATAAAATAATCACCCTAAAGATTTTATTTCGACCAGCGCTGGTTTCGTTTTCGCAACACGCAGCGGATTTCTCAATGCGCGCCCGAAGCCTTCAAAGCTGACTTGCATGACGTCGCCATCGAAGAGTTCGATGCCTTCGCTAAAGCTTAGGCAGTCAGCGCCGAAATAATGCACGTGCACATCGCCCGGCCGTCTGTGCCCTTCAAACTTGAAATGATGATGTTCCATATTTTGCAAGCTGTGGCACATTTCCGCTTCGCCGGTTTTGATCTGCTTCGTCCAATGCTCTTGCCCATTGCGTTCAATTTCTACTTTTCCGCTGACGGACTGAAACTCTGAATCGACCACAAGCTCCGGGCCTATCGAACAATTGCGCAGCTTCGAACCCGCAAGGTTGAGATAATTCTTTTTCTCAAAACGATGATCGGAAAATTCATTTCCCACGGTCATTCCCACCCGCCGCGGATGGCCTTCAGGATCGATCACGTAAATTCCCGCCACCTCGCCTTCTTCTCCGCCATCTTCTGCATAGGGCGGACGATCCAGCGGTTCGCCGTGTGCGCGAAGCACGCATCCGTTACCTTTATAAAACCATTCGGGTGCGATGCCAATTTCTCCAGCCTTCGGACGCCCGCCTTCAAGACCCCAACGAAATATCTTCATGCTATCGGTGAGAACTTCTTCGGTCGCGGAGTGCATGTTTTGCCGCGAGCGCGCACTGCCTAAATGCGTAAGCCCGGTACCGGAAACAAGACATCGCCCTGGATCTTCGGGATGATCCATCGCAGGCAGCACATGCCATTCGGACTTGCCGTTATAAATCGCGTCATAGTCCAGCGTTTCTTGCGTGACTCGCTGACGCGCCGTTTCCGATAACTTCATTCCGCCGGCAATTGCCGTGAAAGCCAGCGAATAAATCGAAGTGGATCCCCCAAGAACGCGAAGCTTTGGTTCTTCCACCAATGCCACGCGCCGCGTGTTCCCTTTTTTAATTTGAATGAGTCTGGTCATGTTCGGAAATTAATTCACTCGGTCACTTCAAATTTTTCTAAAGCTTTCTCGTTGATAGTCAGGCCCAAACCGGGCACATCATCGCGCAGTTCAATGAATCCACTCTTCGCCTGCGGCTCGCCGTCGAAGATATACCAGAAAAGTTCGTTGCCCACTTCCACATCGACGATCGGAAAATACTCCGCCATCGGCGAATTTAGGCTCGCCATCACAATGTGATAGTTGTGCATCTGCCCGGCATGAGGAATCACGGGGACGGAATGCGCTTCCGCCAACGCCGATATTTTTCGAGCTTGTGAAATTCCGCCCACGCGGCTGGTATCGAACTGGATGTAATCCACCGCACGCGCCTCCAGCAGCTCACGGAAACCGTATAGCGTGAACTCATGTTCGCCGCCGGCAATCGGCACACGTCCGTACGACTTCAACTCTGCATATCCATGAATGTCATCGGGAATGACTGCTTCTTCGAGCCAACGAAGATGGAAAATTTCCAGCAGCGGCAACATCCGCTTCGCGTAATCGAGGGTCCATCCCATGTAGGCATCGGCCATTACGTCAATTTCATCGCCCACGGCGTCACGCACTGTGCGGACCAAATCAACGTTGCGCTGCATACCCTCAGCGCCGTCGTTCGGCCCCCAGCCAAAGCGCAACTTCATCGCTTTGTATCCTTCTTTTTTGTAGCGCTTCGCTTCCGCCTCGAGTTCATCCAAAGGCATGCTGTATAACCTGCTTGCGTACACCGGAATTTTCGGTTTCGTTTTCCCGCCAAGCAATCGATAGACCGGTTGCTTCGCCGATTTTCCCAAGAGGTCCCACAGCGCGATGTCTACAGCGCTGATGGCGGTCATGCCAATTCCCTTGCGCCCAAACGCCATGGTCCTGCGATACATCTGCTGCCATAGAAATTCAATGTCCCAGGGATCGGCGCCAATCAAAATCGGTTTCAAATAAAGATCAATCACTTGTTTCGTAATCTGCGGCGCGAGCGCGGCGTTGCCAATACCCACATGCCCATCGTCTGTAAAAATCTCGACAATCACCCAACCATGAAATGTAAATGTGCCCATGGAGGCATCGCCGAAGGTCACCAAATCCATGGGATTGGTACAAAAATGCGGCGGCAAAGGAGTGGTCTTGCCTTGCCAACGCACAACACGAGTTCGAATTTCCTTGATCTTCACTAGGCTGCCTCAAGTCGCAAATCAGAATTGATTGCCAAAGGTCGCACAATCGGAACTGTAATCAGGATAACGAGAAACGCAATCACATGGAACGTTCCCGCCAGCGTAAAAACCGCGCCGTATCCGAAGCCGTGGTCGAGCATGTACCCGGCCAACTGCCCGAATGCAATGCCGCCCATCGCTCCACCAAATCCGACCAAGCCGGCAACTGCGCCAACCACGGAAGGAGGAAATAAATCCGTCGGCAACACCATCACGAGCGTGGACCACGACTGCTGGCCAAAATATGCGAGGCTGAAAAGCGCAATTGCCCAGACGATGCCGACGTGAGGGACGAGCAAGATTAAAGGCATCACCGCCGCGCTAAGCCCTAACGCTAATTTTCGCGCCGTTCCTAATCCGAAGCGACGCTGTACTAAATAGCTGGAGAATCCTCCGCCGAGCAGGCAGCCAACGCCCGATGCAGCATACGGGATCCACGCAACTGCACCGACCGCTTTGATGTCGAAGCCGCGTGCGTCATACAGATATTTCGGCAACCAGAAAAGATAGAAGTACCAGGCTGCGTCGCTCAGAAATTTTGCGGTAATCAGTCCCCAGGATTCGCGAATCCGCAGCAGCTTCAGCCATGGCACTTTTTGTGATGTAACAGGAGCAGCGGCTTCCTTGATCTGCTCCAGTTCTTGCGCCGTGATCTTCGGATGTTCTTGCGGCAAAAAATATTCGCGCTTCCACCATACGGTCCACAGCAACCCCAACGCCCCAGTAATCACAAAAATCCATCGCCAGTTGGAGAAAAGCAGGACAGCGGCAATCATCGGAGGCGCAACCACAGCCCCCGCCGCCGTACCCGCGTTGATGATCCCCATTGCCGTAGCGCGTTCTTTTACCGGAAACCATTCGGCGACGGCGCGCGTACAAGCGGGAAAGCCTCCACCTTCGCCCATACCCAGCAGAAAGCGGCTGACGGCAAGCATGGCAAAATTTCGCGCGAAGCTATGGCTGAGGCAGGCGAACGACCAGAAGATCATGATCAGCGCAAATCCGCGACGCGTTCCCAGAATGTCAGTGAGTTTGCCGCCGCCCGCATACATCAATGCATACGAAAGAAGAAAACCGGATTGCAGATACGAAAATTTCTCGTTGGAAAGCGGAATGTCTTTTCCAATCGCCTGCACCGCGACTGGAAGCGTCTGCCGATCCAGGTAACTGACTGCGATCGCCACACTCAACAGAACCGCAATCCGCCACCGGAGCAAGGAAATTCCCTCATTTCGCAGAGATCAATAAGCCGCGCGCAGCGCAGCCAATTTCCCAAGATACAGGGACACAGATTTTCTAGCAAACGTTTACTTTGAGTTGGTAATTTACTCTGGGTTGATATTTTATGAAACCGAATTAACTCACTGGATTTAATACAGGAAGCTTGTCGTGTCGCATGGCTGCGATAAAGACTCTGCCTGCGGTTTCAGCGGATTCCGCTCGCTTCACCACGTGGCTCGTTCGTCTAACGGTTAAGACACGGCCCTCTCAAGGCCGCGATACGGTTCGATTCCCGTACGAGCTACCAGATGCCTAGACGTCAAGTGTAATTTCCTTCGGTCGAAATTTAAGTAATTTCGTGGCGGTTCGAGTTAGAGCCTCTGGAAGCAAGTTAACGTGAGAAATTAACTCCTCAGGCATTTGCTGAATCACTTCATTGCCGGTTGAGATGTTTTTTTCAAGCGCTCCGCGAATTATCCACGAATCAGCATTCCATTGCACATTCCAAACCCAGCTGATTCATTTCCATCGAGTAGCTCAGCATCCAAATATCCTTCGACGTTGGTTCCATTTTTGTAGCTGATGATCTCTAGTCCAGTTAGGGAGTTCTGAACCTCCGGTGAGCGCCTCAAAGTTACAGCCATGTCTCTGAATAGACGATTTACGTTCCCAATACATTCGAGAACTTCGCGAATCGTGCTCTCTTGGTTATTCATCTGGAAGGCTACCCTTATAGATAATGGCATTCTTTATTTGTTCTGGATTGCAGTTACCCCAACATGGCCAGGTGAGGGATTGTTGTCCAAGACAACGGATCCGTCGGGAAGCTTGGACACGTCCCTCGATGAAATTAGAACCTGGCTTAAGGAATTTTCGAAACCTTCGTGAGGGTTTATCCAGAAGTGTTTCATATAGATACGGACTTAAGTTACATGTCCCATTGTCTTCAACATGGCTTTTGTTACCCTTTCATATTCGCTATAAGCTTCAGTTACTACATTTTTGAATGTTCCGCACGTGCGCCGAAAGAACTAACAAGGCACGAATTGTATTGGTAGCTTGACGCCCACACCACTAATTGCGTCTTCTTGACATCCTCTTATTCATAGAGGAAAATCATCCCGATAGCGAATAAAAAGCGAATATCCAAACTGATGAATCCAGCCTTTACCATCCGCAGTCAAATCGAAACCCGCATACCCACGGCATTCTCTGTCTGTAAGAAACCCGAACATAAAACAATCGCAACGGGTATTACCGATATAGACAAGTTAACTTGCGGCATTCCCCTTGGCGCATTGTCAGAAATATGCGGAGAGGGGAAGACATCAGTACTTCTTTCGCTGTTAGCACAAGCCATCTACCTCAAGACTGTCCCGATGTGTACGAGACGATCCGCAAAGCGGACACGGTAGGGATGTTCCAGATCGAAAGCTGTGCACAGATGGCTTCATTGCCGAGAAATAATCCGACACGATTCTATGATCTCGTAACCCAAGTTGCGCTAATTCGTCCCGGCCCGATTGTTGGAAAGATGACAAACCCATATCTGAATCGACGGCAAGGGAAGGAGCCAATTAAATATCCTCACCCGGCATTGAAACCGGTTTTAGAGCGGACGCTTGGTGTGCCGTTATTCCAAGAACAATTATTAAAGATGGCAATGGTGTGTGCTGGTTTCTCTGGCGGAGAGGCTGAAGAATTGCGCCGTGCGCTTGGAAGCAGACGATCTCAACAAAAGATGGCAGAGATTGGAACAAAACTACGCGCCGGGATGACTGCCAATGGATTTTCTGTCGAAACACAGGAAGAAGTAGTTCAGTTCATCTCATCTTTCGCACTTTACGGCTTTCCTGAAAGTCATGCGGCTAGCTTTGCTCTAATCGCTTACGCTTCAGCCTTCCTGAAGGTGCGCTATCTGGCAGCATTCACAGCGGCCCTTCTTAATAACTGGCCTATGGGGTTCTATCACCCGGCGGTCATAGTAAAAGATGCTCAGAGGCATGGGCTGAGAGTAAAACCAATTGATGTCATTCGCTCTTTCTGGAATTGCTCATTAGAGCGCGATAGCGGAGCGATTATTCTTCGCATGGGCCTTCGGTATGTGCGCGGACTTCAGCAATCTTCGGCTGACGCATTAGTACAAGAGCGAGAAGTCAGCGCGTTTGCTTCGGTTGATAATCTTACGAGACGAGTCCCAGCACTCAGCAAAGCCAATCTTGCAATGCTGGCAAGAATTGGCGCTCTGAATAATGTAGGTCAAGAGAAAACCCTGCACCGTCGTGATGCATTATGGCAGAT
>DASXCC010000228.1:0-19769 GCA_036491415.1 Terriglobales bacterium
TCCTGTTTGCCGCTCCCTATGCCGGACTGCTCACGCTCTTTTTGATTGCAGTGGTGTTCGATGCCACCATTGGCATCGCCAATCCGCTCATCTATCGCGACATCATTAACAATGGCATCCTCAAGAGCAACGCTCATCTTGTCATTCAACTTGCCGTACTGGCCGGCGTGCTGGCCGTTTTCGATGCGCTGCTCGGTCTGATTCAGGCATATCTGTCATCCAAGATCGGCGCGCATATTGTGCTCTCGCTGCGCACAAAGCTCTTCGAACATATCCAACGGATGCCGCTGGCCTTTTTTACGCGCACCCAAACGGGCGCGTTAGTCAGCCGGCTTAGCGGCGATGTCTCCGGCGCACAAACTGCCTTTACCGACATTCTTTCTAACGTCGTCGGCAACATCATTACCGTTTCGCTGATCATCGGCGCAATGTTTGTCCTCTCCTGGCGAATCACACTGGTGGCGATTGTGCTGCTTCCCCTTTTTATTTTTCCCGCGCGGTTCTGGGGACGCAAACTCCAGGCGCTGACGCGCGAAAGCTACGACCTTGGAGCTGCGATGAGCAGCACAATGGTGGAGCGCTTCAACGTCGCCGGAGCGCAACTGGCAAAATTGTTCGGACGCCGCGAGGATGAAGCAAAATCGTTTGAAATAAAAGCCTCCCGCGTTTCTGATATCGGTGTAAAACGCGCTATTTATGGGCGGCTTTTCTTCATGGCGCTTTTGCTCATGGCGTCTTTTGCCAGCTCTCTTACTTATGGTTGGGGTGGGGTGTTGGCTGTCGAACACAAATTGGATGTGGGCACGGTAGTCGCGCTGGTTTCGTTGTTGGCCCGCATCTACTCTCCGCTGATGGGCCTCTCCAACATTCAGGTCAACATCATGACCGCGCTGGTTTCGTTTGAGCGGGTCTTCGAGGTGCTTGATCTGCCGCCGATGATCCTTGAAAAGCCGGATGCAGTTGCGATTCCCGGCGGTCCTGCGAGTATTGCTTTTGACCACGTTTCGTTTCGTTATCCGTCCGCCTCGGAAGTTTCGCTGGCGTCGCTCGAATCCATCGCTGTTTCCGACAAACTGCCCGAGAAAATTGTCCTTCGCAATATTTCATTCACCGCGGAACCTGGACAGCTTGTCGCGTTAGTCGGCCCCTCCGGCGCGGGAAAGACGACCATCACACAGCTTGTGCCCCGGCTTTATGACGTGCAGGAAGGGTCCGTGTCCGTCAACGGTATCGACGTGCGAAACGCAAAACTGGATTCGCTGAGCGAGCGCATTGGCGTTGTCACACAGGACGCGCATCTGTTTCACGACACAATCCGCGCCAATCTTCTTTATGCGAAACCCAATGCCACCGATGCCGAGTTGGAAGACGCCATGCGCGCGGCGCAGATCTTTCCCCTGGTTTCATCTTTACCCAAGGGGCTCGACACACTGGTCGGTGAGCGCGGCTACCGGTTTTCGGGAGGAGAAAAGCAGCGGCTGGCGATAGCCCGGCTTTTGTTGAAGGCGCCGGACATCGTGATTCTTGACGAAGCGACCGCACATCTCGATTCCGAATCTGAAGCGGCCATTCAACGCGCATTCGAAATCGCGCTTGCGGGACGGACTTCGATCGTGATCGCGCACCGCCTCTCGACCATCCTGCAAGCGGACCAGATTTTAGTGGTGCAGGATGGCAGCATCGTCGAACGCGGCACCCACTCGCAGCTTATCGAAAGCGCCGGGCTTTACGCCGACCTCTACCAGCGCCAGTTTGCGCAAGCTGAAAACGCGGCGCGCTGATATTCCCATCTTTATCTATTCATCGTATCTACCCATCTTTATCTAGCCATCTTTAATCTAGTCATCTTTATCTATTCATCAGCTCTGTCGTGAAATGGTCCTGGATCATGTGGAACAAGTTGGTGCGGGCCGCCGATCCGGAAATACTGTGCGTCTTATTCGGATAGATCATTACGTGGAATTGTTTTCCGGCTTCAATGAGCGCGTTGATCATTTGAATACTGTTGCCGAAATGTACGTTGTCGTCACTCGTGCCATGCACAATCAATAGCGATCCCGACAAATCCGGAGCAGATTTCCAGATGGGATTTCCATAAAGCGCCGGTTCATCTTTTGGCAGACCCCAGTAGCGCTCGTTGTAAATGCTGTCGTAGTTCTTCAGATCCGTCACCGGAGCGACCGACACGCCCGCTTTGAAAGCTTTGCTATGAGTGAGCGAATACAGCGTCATGGAGCCGCCATTGCTCCATCCCCATATACCAGTGCGTGCGCTGTCGAGTTGCGGATATTGCGCATAAAGCTGCTTCAGGGACACCAACTGATCTTTCAATTCCAATGCGCCGAACTCACGGCGAATCGAGATTTGAAATTTACGATCGCGCGCCGGTGTGCCGCGATTATCCACGGTGAAAATCGCAAAGCCTTGCTGCGCGAGAATCTGATGAAAAAGGCCGATGCCTCCTTGCCAAAAGTCCGTCACAGTTTGTTCGGCAGGACCGCCATAGATGAAAACGATCAGCGGAATTTTTGCTCCAGCCTGTGCATTTGGCGGCAGAGTCAGCGCGCCGTAAAGCGTCGTCGTTCCGTCATCGGCTTTCAGTTCCATAAATTTTGGCGGAATTAAATTCGCGCTGTCCAGGCCGCGAGACTGCCAGACGTTGTGGCACGCTCCATCGGAAGAGCAAACAGAAATGCCGGGAGCCGTCATCTGCGTCGAAAATGTATCGGCATAGTGTTTGCCGTTGTCGGCGAAGACCGCGGCATGCGTGCCAGGTTCTTTGGAAACCTTCTGCATGTCTGATCCATCCAGTTTCACGGAATACAGCTGCACCTGTCGCGGATCATCTTTATTGCACGTGAAATAAACCGTGCCGGCGTCGTTATCTACTCCAGCCAGACTCAGCATTTCGAAATCGCCCTTGGTCAGTTGCCGCTCGAGTTTGGCGTCGGATGCCATCGGGTTCTGCTTATCAAAGCTGTAGAGATAAAGCTGCGTGTCTCCATCGCGCCAACTCGACCACAGAAAACGATCGCCTGATCCCAAAATTCGGAAGTCGTCATTTACATTGATCCAACCGTCAGGATCGGATTCCGTTAGAACTTTGCGGGAGTGTCCGGAGTGCGAATCGATGAAGTACAAATCCATTTTGTTCTGGGCGCGATTTAGAACCTCCGCCCACAGCAACCCGTCGCGCACCCAGCCGAAGCGCGGAATATAAGTGTCGTGATCGTCGGTGAGTGAAATCCACTTAATGTTGCCGCCGCCTGCGCCGACCACTCCAATTCGCACTACCGGATTCGGATCGCCGGCCTTGGGATATTTCTGCTGATCCACAACCGGGTCGGTTGGCATCCAGTTGGTGATGGGATAAGTCGGGACCTTGGTCTCATCCATCTGCAAAAAGGCGATGTTCTTTCCGTCTGGCGCCCAAAAGTAATTGCTGCGCGTGGAAAGCTCTTCGCTGTAAACCCAGTCCACCTCGCCGTTCAGCTGGTTATCGCTGGTGTCCTTGGTGAGCGCGGTCTCGTAATTCTCGGAGATAGACCGCACATATAGATTGTGTTGCCTCACATAGGCGAGACGCGAACCATCCGGAGAAAATTTGGGGTCGAGACTAGGATCCGCCGCGGAGGTCGCTTGCACGGCGGTGCTGCTGGCGAGATTGAAGAGCCAGAGCTGACCTTGAGAGTCAAATAGCAGACGTTTGGAGTCGGGAGCCCACACGTAGGCTGCGACGTGGTACCTCGTAATGCGTTCTTTCTCGCGTTCATCCTTAATGTTGTTGATGGGTGGCGCCAGCGACGAAAGTTTCGCCTCGCTCACCAAAATTTTCTTTTCTCCGGAGAGTGCGTCCACGTACCACAGCTCGCCGTGTTCGCCCGCGTCATCGCGCTGCACGAAAGAAAACTTGGTCCCATCGGGGCTCCACTCAAGATTTTCGGGCACGCGGCCGGTAAAGCCTCCCTCGGCAAAAATGTTTTCGATGGTCAGCGGTTTGGCAGACGCACCCTGCTGCGAACTCGCGGTTGAAGAAATTTGGCAGACGGCTGCGGCGGAAAGGATTAGAACTGCAAATCCAAGGAACGATCGCTTCATGAGGCCAACCCCCGGCGGAAAATTGCAGCAAACATGCGGAACCTAGCAGTGTAACCGCAAAACCACCAAATTTCAGGCAATGCAAATCGATCTAACCGCCCGCGGGGCGCGTGCTAAAATCATTGCAGTTCCTACTCATGTCCCCAGACGTCCAAAGCCTCATCGATCTGCAAGTGGCCGACAAAGAAATCAAGCGGCTGCATGATGAAATTGCTACTTTGCCCAAGAAAGTAGCCGGCATCGAAGAAAAACTGGCCGGGACAAAAGCGAAGCTGGCTAAATCCAAAGAAGCGATCAAGGGCGACGAAGCCGCGCGGCGCAAATACGACACCGCTATCGCAGACCTGCAGCAGAAAATTTCCAAGTATCGTGAACAGTCTCTGGCGGTGAAAACGAACGACCAGTATCGCGCGTTGATGCAGGAGATCCAGTTCGCCGAACAGGAAATCCGCGCGAATGAAGACAAGATTCTGGAATTGATGGTCAATGCGGAGTCTCGCGAAAAAGATGTGAAGGCCGCGGAAGCCGAGCTGAAAGCCGAGACCGCCGACATCGAAAAGGAAAAGATCGTCGCCCGTGAGCGTACTGCCGAAGACGAAAAACAGTTGGTCGAATGGGCGGGCAAGCGCGAAAAGGCCCGCGGCGGCGTGGATCCGGATATGCTCCGCCACTATGACCGCGTGGCCAAGCATCGCGGCTCGGGGCTTTCTGAAGTGCGCGACCAGAAATGCACGGCATGCCAGGTGATTCTTCGACCGCAGATTTTCAACGAAGTCCGCAGCAGCGGCAATACGATTGTTTGCGAATCGTGTCAGCGTATTCTCTACTACAACCCGGCCAACGAAAGGCCGGAGCAGACCGTAGCAGCCACCAAACGCCGCCGCGCGCATCCCAAGTTTGACGCCAGCCAGGCGTGGTATTACCGTCCGGATTATGGCGAACTTGGCGAAGTTTTCCTTTCGTTCATTAATTCCCAGGGAAGTTCCACGCGGCGCATCTATGACGTAGCCAGCGGACGCATGCTGGGCGACATTCTGGGCCGCGAAGGCGAATACCGCCTGGCATTTCCTGAAGATTTAAACGATTCCATACGGCTCAATGGCAACTGGAAAGAGTCCGAGGTCGACGAATGGGGCTCCGAACTTCCCACCTTTGTGCTCGACACTCTCAACAGCGATTTGCACGCTGCCCGCGTCGAAAGCCGCAATAGTCCGCACTCTCCGGCGGAAGGCGCACACGTGCAGCACCCGGCGGCCAGCTAATCTAGATGTGTTTCTTGCAGACTGGTAACGGATTGGTTCAGTTTGTTTAGTTGCATCCAGCTAACAGAAACGACAACTGCGGATAGAGTAAGAACAGGAAAAGCAGGGGACGTCCACAATGGAAGCTCTGCAAGCATCGGAACAGGGACATGTTGTGTAAATACCGAGCGTAATGCAAGGACTAACGCCGCTTCCCATTGCCAAAAAAGACAAGCAAAGGTTCCTTTTGTGAGTACCCCGAGAAGGAAATTAGGTTTCACAACCGTCTTCTTCGAATTCAACAGAAACAGAAGGGCTGGGAATAGAAGAAGTTGATAATGGGCTGCTTGTGTCGTCAATGCTACGGTTGCGGTTACAACGGCCGCCAAACTCCCAGCATACGATAATGTTTCAGGTTGTTCCTTCCTGCATCTCCAACAGATAAATCCCACAAATAATACAAGCAAAACGATTGCCGGGAACGCGAAAACAGGCGGAAGCATTACTCGAAAGATGGCAGGCCCTAAGCCATAAGACATGTATTTAGTGACAGCCATCCAAAATCCCCTCGGCCAATGCGGTGAAATCGCCGTAGCCGCAGTGAGAAGGCCGAGAAATGTGGCTGAGAAGCCCCATGCGATCTTGTGAAGTTCCTTCCACTTCGCGAGAACCATTAAAAACATCCAGGCAATTAAAAAACATGAAAGCTGCGGTTTGATTGTAGATAAGGCCAAAAGAAACCCGCTCAAGATAAACCAACGGTGAGCTCGCGCGGCAAATGCACCGGCAAGTAGTAGCACGACTAGTGCGCTCAGGTTTTGTTGACGATCTTCAAGAATAACCGGGAAGGTACTTATGGTAAGAATGACCAAAAATACGGTGAACCGTCGTGTGTGATTGAAACGTATTGCATATATCCAAAGCGGCACACAGCCGGCTGCGCAAAATAGCAAAATTATGCGGAAAATCTGCACGGCAGTACCAAATTGGAGGGTTACGGTCGGCGCTAGCAGGAAAATAACGTACAACGGATACACGAAGGCTTGGAGATCTTTGGGGTCGGCAGGATTCTTCTCATCCAGTTCGCGCCCATAAAATCCTTTTTGAATCTCTCGAGTGAGTTCTGGGCTATACGGAGTTTTTTTCTGTAACAAAACTTCTCGCGCCGTTATCCATTCCGGATAAAGATCCGAATTGTTTCCAATTGGTCGTCCTCGGGCTACTGCTCGCACAGTATAAGCTGGCACTAAGACGTAATTCGCCCATCGCCACACTCCAAAACAAATCAAAAGAGAAACTAATATGGCCAGCCGTGACGGGTTGCCAAGAATTACTAATCTGTTTGGCGACTGATTGCTTATTTAAAACCTCTTTAAGGAAAGTAGGCTGAATGCGAAAACAATATTCAGATTATTAAAGAATTGCAATGCCCCACGAATTGCTATGCCACACTATGATATTAGGCTTAAGCACTGCTAATCTGACTTCTTCCTTTAAGATGCCTTCATGCCCAAAAGACCGCCTGCTGTTTCCGATTCCCCTTCCATCACCATCTCCCGCGCTGGATCATTGCGCCTGCGCGATGGCCATGTCTGGGTTTATCGCTCGGACATCGCCTCGGCAGAAGGAATCCAGCCTGGGGCTTTGGTTTCCGTCCAAGACGAACAGGGCAAATTTCTGGGCACCGCCCTCTACAGCAGTTCGTCACAAATCGCTGTACGCATGCTCTCGCGCGAACCCGTCGATGATCTCGCAACTTTGTTGCGGGAGCGAATCCAGGCGGCTGTCGCTTATCGCAAACAAGTTGTCAGTGACACCGACGCTTACCGCGTCATCTTCAGTGAAGCCGACTTTCTTCCCGGCCTCATCGTGGACCGCTATAACGATCTCCTGTCATTTCAAATCCTTACTCAGGCAATGGACGCGGAACCTGTTCGGCAAACGGTGGTTTCAGAGTTGACCAAACAGCTCAGTCCCTTGGCCGTCGCCGAACGCGTGGATCCCCGCATTCGCGAACTGGAACAACTTCCTGCCAAGCAGTCGGGATTAATTCAAGGAGAAAAAGGCTCGACCATCTTCACTATGAACAGCGTCCGCTTTCACTACGACGCGCTCGAAGGCCAGAAGACGGGAGCCTTCCTCGATCAGCGCGAAAATTACGCAGCCGCCGCCAAGTACATGCGCGGCGAAGCCCTCGACGTGTTCTGTTACCAGGGAGGCTTTGCCCTACACCTCGCACAACATTGTTCAAAGATCACCGGCGTGGACAGTTCCCGGCCGGCCCTTGAGGTCGCTGACCAGAATGCCTCGCTCAACAGCCATGAGATTGAATGGATCGAAGCCAACGCCTTTGATTTGCTGCGCGACTATGCCGACAGCAAACGCCAGTTCGACAGCATCGTTCTCGACCCTCCCGCCTTCGCTAAGAGCAAGCGCACTCTCGACACCGCCATGCGGGGATACAAGGAACTCAACCTCCGCGCCCTGAAAATGCTTCGGCCCGGGGGAACTCTGGTGACCTGCTCCTGTTCTTTCCATGTCAGCTCCAAAGACTTCCTGGAAATCGTGACCCAAGCCGCCCGTGATGCTCACAGAACAGTCCGAATTTTAGAGAACCGCGCACAGGCAAAAGACCATCCTATGGTGCTATCAGTGCCAGAAACAGCCTATCTAAAATGCTTAACATGTAATGTAAGTTGATGAAAAATAAGTAATTTGTTCTTTATTGACAATAATACACTCATATTTTATGATCCTTCGATAATAAGTAGGCATCCAACGTTATAGGAGCCACCAAAACCTTAGGAGGAAATTGAGTCATGACAGTTGTTACCCGTTGGAATCCAACCAGTGAGTTCAGCACTTTGCAGGAGCGCATCAACCATCTGTTCCGTAATTCAGTTGCAGGTGGGCCCGAGGAGGCTTTGACTACCGCCAACTTTGCCCCGCCTGTGGATGTTTATGAAGACGAACATCAGGTGATTTTGAAGATTGAAGTCCCGGGAGTGGACGAGAAAGACCTCGATATTCGTGTCGAGAACAAGACGCTGACCGTTCACGGCGAGCGCAAGTTCGAAAAGGAAGAGAAAGAAGAGAATTTTCGCCGCGTCGAACGGCAGTACGGCAGCTTTACCCGCAACTTTTCCCTGCCCGCTACGGTGGACAGCGAAAGCATCACAGCTGATTACGACAAGGGCGTTCTGAAGATCACTTTGGCCAAGAAGGCAGAGGCCAAGCCGAAACAGATCAAAGTAAATGTCGGCTCTGCCACAACGCTGGAAGCCAAAGGCCCCGGCAAAGCCGCGTAAGTTTTAATTCGATGGAGCGATGGACGTCCTCGCCCGTCATGAATCGGGAGGCGGCAGAGGTGACCGCCTCCCTTATAATTTTTGTAATTCAGAAATTTAGCAATCGGGTAATCTGGCGACGCACAGCGCGTAGTGGAATCCAATTACCAAATTGCCCGATTCCAAATTTACAATGGAGTTCTTATGCCCATCCGTTGGGATAAATTCACATTGAAAGCGCAGGAGGCAGTACAGCGCGCGAACGAACTCGCTTCTGAACATGGCAATGCTGAAGTGTTGCCTATGCACCTGCTGGCCGCATTGCTAGAAGACAAAGAAGGCATTGTGCCGCCTGTGCTGGAGAAAATCGGCATTGGGCCGCAGGCCGTGTTGAGCGACATTTATCGCGAAATGGAAAAGCTGCCGAAAGTTTCCGGAGGAGCGGCGCAGGCGACGCTTTCTCAGGCAGCGAACCAGTTGCTGGAGCGCGCGTTCAAAGAGGCAGACAATTTTAAAGACGAGTACGTTTCCACCGAGCACCTGCTGCTTGCAGCAACTCAGGGAAAAGACGCTGCACAACAAATTCTGACGCGGCAAGGCGCCACTCATGACGCAATCCTAAAAGCGTTGACCGCCGTGCGCGGTTCGCAGCGCATTACCGATCAGAATCCGGAAGCGAAGTATCAAGCATTGGACCGCTATGCTCGTGACCTGACCGAGCAGGCCCGACGCGGGAAACTTGATCCCGTCATCGGGCGCGATGAAGAAATTCGCCGCGTAGTACAGGTGCTTTCGCGCCGCACAAAAAATAATCCTGTATTAATTGGCGAGCCGGGAGTCGGCAAGACGGCCATCGTCGAAGGCCTCGCGCAGCGCATTATTTCCGGCGACGTTCCGGAGGTATTGAAGAACAAGCGCGTCGTCGCTTTGGATTTAGGCGCGATGCTGGCTGGAGCAAAATATCGCGGAGAGTTTGAAGAGCGGCTGAAAGCGGTCTTGAAAGAGATCGAAGATTCGTCTGGACAGGTCATTCTTTTTATTGACGAGTTGCACACGCTGGTTGGCGCAGGCGCGTCGGAAGGCGCTATTGACGCCTCCAACATGTTGAAGCCGTCGCTGGCTCGTGGCGAACTGCGGGCGATCGGCGCGACCACACTCAATGAATATCGCAAATACATCGAGAAAGATGCGGCCCTGGAACGCCGCTTCCAGATCGTGTTTGTCGGCGAACCGAACGTCGAAGACACCATAGCGATCTTGCGGGGATTGAAAGAGAAGTACGAGGTGCATCATGGCGTGCGCATCAAGGATTCCGCCATCGTGTCGGCGGCGACGCTCTCGCATCGCTACATCTCCGACCGTTTTTTGCCAGACAAAGCCATTGACCTGATAGATGAAGCCGCGGCATCCATTCGTATCCAGATTGATTCTTTACCCACTGACATTGATCAACTGGAACGCCGCGCCACGCAGTTGGAGATCGAGAAGCAGGCGCTTAAGAAAGAAGACGATGCGAACTCGAAGGAGCGTTTAGGGATAATCGAAAAGGAGCTTGCGGAGATCCGCGAGAAGTCCGACGCGCTGAAAGCGAATTGGAAAAAAGAAAAAGACGTCATCGCCCGCGCGCGCTCTCTCAAAGAAAAAATCGAACAGCTCAAGCTCGAAGAGCAAACCGAAGAACGCAAAGGGAACTTACAACGAGTCGCGGAGATCCGCTACGGCTTGTTGCGGCAGAGCGAAGAAGAATTAGCAAAATTAACAGAAAAAGCCGCGGACAAGGGTGTCCGCGCCACACGGATGCTCAAAGAGGAAGTGGACGAGGAAGATATTGCCCGCATCGTCTCCAAGTGGACCGGTGTTCCTGTCTCCAAGATGCTGGAAGGCGAAGTCAAGAAGCTGGTCAACATGGAAGACCGGCTACGACAACGCGTAGTCGGCCAGGACCAAGCCTTGGAGCGCGTGGCGAATGCCATTCGCCGCTCGCGCGCCGGATTGAGCGATCCCAAGCGGCCCATTGGTTCGTTTATTTTTCTCGGACCAACGGGCGTTGGCAAAACCGAACTGGCACGTGCGTTGGCGGAATTTTTATTCGACGACGAACATGCGCTGGTGCGCATTGACATGTCCGAGTATATGGAGAAGCACGCTGTGTCGCGTTTGATAGGCGCGCCTCCGGGATATGTCGGCTATGAAGAAGGCGGCCAGCTCACCGAGCAGGTCCGCCGCCGTCCCTATGCGGTCATTCTGTTTGACGAAATCGAAAAGGCGCATCCGGACGTATTCAATGTTCTGCTGCAAATGATGGATGACGGCCGCCTCACCGACGGCAAAGGCCGCACGGTGGATTTCAAAAACACGGTCATCATTATGACCTCAAATATCGGGTCGGCATTTTTACAAGCTGACGGGTTGAAGTCGGAGAAAGATTTCGATGACGCCTCAAAGCAGGTGATGAATGCTCTGCATGGTCACTTCAAGCCGGAGTTTCTGAACCGCGTGGATGACATCATTGTCTTCCATCCGCTGGGCAAAGATCAGCTGGTGAAGATCATCGAGCTGCGCCTGGAAGATGTGCGCCGTTTGTTGGCGGACCGCAAGATTTCGCTCGAGCTTACCGACGCGGCCAAGGAGCTGATGTTCACCGAAGGCTTTGATCCGAACTTCGGCGCGCGTCCGCTGAAACGGGCTATTCAGAAGCTGGTGCAGGATCCGCTGGCGCTGAAGATTCTCGACGGCGAAGTGTTGCACGGCGACCATGTTGTTGTGGACGCCGACAAGAAAGCTGGCAAGATGATCTTCGAAGTCAGCAAGCGAGTCGGAGAAAAAGTACCGTCGAAGGCTCGGAAGTAAATTTCTCGCGAATATAAAAGGGCGGACACTTGTCCGCCCTTTTTGTTTTATTCGATTTGTATTACGCCGTTTCCGTAATTCCCGGCCCGGTTGGCTTCGATCCCACATATCCGTAGTACATGATGTAGAGGTAACAGATTGCTGGCAGGATGAACGAATGATGTACACCGAACTTATCGGCGAGCATGCCGGTCAGCACTGGAAGGATTGCGCCGCCAACGATGGCCATGATCAGGTAAGTAGAACCTTTGCTGGTAAGCGGACCGAGTTGCGCAATTCCTGATGTAAAGATGCTGGGGAACATAATGGAATTGAAGAGTCCTACCAGAATGATGGTCCACATCGCGCGGTGCCCAAAGGTAAGCATAGAAACTACAACCAAAATCAGGGCAGCGACCGCGGCAGTGCCAAGCACCACACTAGTGCGGACTTTTTGCAGGATCGCCGATCCGATAAAGCGGCCCACCATCGCGCTGCCCCAATAAAACGAAACGTATCCGGCGGCAACTTTTTCTGTAACATCTCCGATTTCCTTGAGGCTGAAATAATTTACCAGGAAGCTGCCGATGGAAACTTCCGCGCCGACGTAGGCAAAAATTCCGACTACGCCCAACACAAGGTGGCGATATTTCCAGATACTTTCCGTCTCCTCACCCTTGTGATGCTCCGCCGAAGCAATGACCGGCAATTTAAATAAGGCGATAGAAACAGCAAGCACCCACGCGATCAAGCCCAGACCGATGTAGGGCATTTTTACCGAAGCTGCCGTTTGTACGCGAAATGCCTGCAATGCATCCGGAGCCAGATGCCGGATCGTATCCATGCTGGGCACCGCAGTGAGGATGATTAACCCACCAAGATAAGGAGCAATCGTCGTCCCCAACGAATTGAAAGCCTGCGCCAGATTCAAGCGGCTGGAAGCGGTTCGCGGAGGTCCCAGAACAGCCACATACGGGTTCGCGGAAACCTGAAGAACGGTCATGCCCGCAGCAAGAACAATCAGCGCGCCAAGGAATAAAGGATAAGAAGGCACAATCGCCGCAGGGATAAACAAAAACGCGCCGAGGCCCAATGTGAACAGGCCGATCACCATAGCGCGTTTGTATCCCACCAAATCAATGATCTTGCCCGAAGGAATGGAGAAGACAAAATATGAGGAGAAGAACGCAAACTGAATCAGCATGATCTTCGTGTAGTTCAAGTCGAAGATGGGCTTAAGATGCGGGATGAGAATGTCATTCAGCGCCGTGAGAAAACCCCACATAAAAAACAATGTGGTCACAACTGACAGCGCGGCCGTATTCGTGGATTGCGGTGCGGTAGCCGTTGTGGCGGAACTATTTGCCTGGGTCATTGCCATAGGGGGTGAGCTCTCCAGTGCTCGCGGTGCGGCCTACACGTTAACAGAAAATTAAACGATGAATGCAATCGTTTTGTTGAGTAGGCCGAGCTATTGTAACCGCAAATTTCGGTGGGAAAAAAGAAAAGCGGCCTTGATCGGCCGCTTCATATTTTGAGAAAGACTTTTCTGAACTAACCTTATGCCAAATCGAACAGTAAAACCTCGGCGTTCGCTGTACCTTTCAACGTCAACCTGGTTTCATCGCTGATGGCGGCGCCATCGCCCTGGCTGAGCTTTTTGCCGTTAAGTTCGATTTCGCCTTTGGCCACTTGCAGCCAGGCATAGCGATCCTTTGCCAACTCATGCTGGACTTCCTGTCCCGGCTCAAGCAGCGAAACGTACAACTTCACGTCTTGATTAATTTTCACCGAGCCATCTTTCGCGTCGGGACTGGCGATCAGGCGTAGCTTACCCTTTTTCTCTTCTTCCGGGAAAGACTTCTGCTCATAGCTTGGCTGGATTCCCTGCTTCTCAGGAATAATCCAAATTTGCAGCAGGTGGGCGCTATCCTTCCGCGACGAATTGGCTTCGCTGTGCTGCACGCCTTTGCCTGCACTCATGCGCTGCCCGTCGCCGGGACGAATCGTCGAGCCATTGCCCATGCTGTCATTGTGTTGGAGTGCGCCTTCGAGCACATAGGTGATGATTTCCATGTCCCTGTGCGGGTGCATGGGAAATCCCTGTCCAGCCGCGACGAAGTCTTCGTTGATGACGCGCAAAAAGCGGAAACCCATCCACTTGGGATCGTAATACTGGTCAAAGGAGAACGTATGCCGCGTGTTGAGCCAGCCATAGTCTCCGCCACCGCGTTGATTGCTTGGTCGAATGGTGATCATAAATTCCTCGTTATAACGACTAATTTGCACTTCTTTTGATGCTGTACTGGAGGGAAGGATTCAGCCGGGAAGAAAGTCGTCTAAATGGTTGTCATCCCAAGCGAAAGCGGGAGATTTGCTTTTCGGAGCTAGCCGGAAAAGTAGATTCCCGCGCCGCTACGCTCCTCGGAATTCGGAATGACGAGGATTTTAGGAGTTGGGATGCAAGGGAAGAGGTTACTTCTTGTCGGCTTTTTTGCTGTCAGCTTTGGGCTTGTCGTCTTTCTTGGTCTCAGCGGTGGAGGTGTCCGCCTTCGAGGCGGAGTCTCCATTGGAAGAAGAGGACGACGATGCCGCCGTGGACGACTTCTTCGCGTAATCTGTCACGTACCAACCGGAACCTTTGAACTGCACCGCCGGCGCAGAAATCATCTGTTCCACCGGACCTCCGCATTGGGGGCACTTTTTTACCGGCTTATCAGAAAACTTTAGGATCTTCTCAAAGCGGTGACCGCACTTTTTGCACTGATATTCGTAAAGGGGCATGGGTTAGAAAAATTCAGGAAAGAAGAGGTAGCTTCTCTACCATTTGATTCTAGGAGTTAATGAGGGTTGCGTCAATTTGCGACCCTCATCACAGAGTTCGCCGAGAACGCCGGAAAACAAATGAATCGTGGATTTTCGCAATGCTAGACTTCACTCCATGCAGGTAAGCACGCCAGCCGATGGAAAGCCCCCATTGATGCCAGGGCTGTATGTGGTGGCCACGCCCATCGGCAATCTGGAGGACATCACGCTGCGCGCTTTGCGGGTGCTGAAAGAAGTGGACCTGATTGCCTGCGAAGACACTCGGCAAACGCAAAAACTGCTGAATCATTTCGGAATCACGACACGCACGGTCAGCTACTACGAGCAAAACGAAGCCAGCCGCTCGAAAGAATTAGTAAATGAGCTGACGGCAGGAAAGCGAATCGCGCTTGTGACCGATGCGGGCATGCCGGGAATTTCCGATCCGGGATTCCGCGTGGTGGCGTTGGCCATTGAACACGGAATTCAGGTTGTGCCGATTCCCGGCGCGACGGCGATGATTTCGGCACTCGCGGCAAGCGGGCTTCAGACGGATTCCTTTCAATTTCGCGGATTTCTTCCTCCGAAAAGCGGGCAACGCCGGAAAGCCTTGGAAGGAATTCGAAATTCTCAGCAGACAGAAATTTTTTATGAAGCCCCGCATCGCCTGAAGGAGGCGATAGAAGATGTTGTTGCCGAACTAGGAGATTCTCGGTCGATTGTCATCGCGCGGGAGTTGACCAAAATTCATGAGGAGTTTTTGCGCGGCCACGCGGCGCAGGTTCTCAAAGAATTAAATTCGCGCGGGGAGATCAAAGGCGAGATTACTTTGTTAATCGGCAAAGCTGTGGAAGATCAAAGCGCGGCCCATCATCAGGAAAGTGTTCGTGAGCGCGTCCGGCAAATCATGGCGGAGCAAAATCTGGATGAAAAAGCAGGGCTGAAGATCGTGGCGAAAGAGCGTGGAATTTCGAAGAGCGACGCTTATCGGGAATTGCAGAGAAATAAAAAATGAGATCAAATTGCACGGGCGCGGACGCCCGCGCCTACATTGTTAAATCCGTAAGAGGTGACGCCTTGTTCTTCGGTCATAGCAGCGGTCTAAGTCTTTCTGTCATTTTTTCTTTTCTATTATTGGCGGGTCCCGCAGCCGCGCAAGCTCCGTCTTCGCCAGCGAATCCGCCGGTAAAGTTCACCCCTCCACCTCCGCACGTGAATGCTCCGCTGGGAAATATTGCGAGCCATCCCGGCGATGGAGACGGCGCTTACAAAACGCATCACTATCGAGACTTATTCGCCGAGCAGGAACATACGCCCGCCGAGACGGAAGCGAAGATCGAAAAAGCTTTCCAGCAACTCTTCCACGGCGACGGACAGGAAGAGCGCGTGTACTTCGAAACCGGCGCGAATGAAAATGGCCCTCTTGCTTATGTCACCGATTGGGCGAATAACGACGCCCGCACCGAAGGCATGAGCTACGGCATGATGATTGCCGTCCAGTTAAACAAGAAGCGCGAGTTTGATGCACTGTGGAACTGGTCGAAGACATACATGCTGGTGACCGATCCGAAAAATCCTTCGGTAGGATATTTCGCATGGTCCATGGGCACCGACGGCACTCCACGTTCCACCGGAGCCGCGCCCGATGGCGAAGAATATTACGTAATGGCGCTGTATTTCGCGGCGCATCGATGGGGCAACGGAACGGGAATTTATAACTATCAGGCCGAAGCCGACAAAATTCTGCGCGGCATGCGGCACCATCCGGTGTTGACGGGAACCAGCCCGTTCCGCATTCATCCCGATGATCCACCGTTCATTCCGCCCAACCATCCGTGGCCGAGCCCTAACAATAAAGAGCGGGAACGAGAAGCCGCAAAGACGGGCAAACCGGTCCCGTTTTTTCATGCGCCCTGGGACCATCCGCACAACGAAACAATTGGCCCAATGGTCGATGAAGACCACTTCATGATTCGCTTTGTGGCCAACGCGGATGTGAACTTTACCGACGCGTCGTATCATCTGCCGGCGTTCTATGAATTGTGGGCACGCTGGGGTCCGGAAGAAGACCGCGCGTTTTGGGCCAAAGCTGCGGACGTAAGCCGCGATTTGTTCGGCAAAGTCACCGGGCCTGAAACCGCACTCACTCCAGATCGCAGCAACTTCGACGAGACCCAGATGATGGACTTCGACGGCAAACCTGTGCCGTTCAGCTACGACTCGTGGCGCAGCGTGAGCAACTGGTCGGTGGACTATTCGTGGTGGAAAAAAGACCCCCAAGAAAGCGTGCTAAGCGACCGCATCCAGAAATTTCTTTTTGGTGAAGGCGTCAGCAAATTTGTGGATCGCTACACACTCGACGGCAAGCCGCTCTCCATGCGCCACTCCGTCGGCATGCTGGCGACAACGGCTGTCGGAAGCCTGGCTGCACCGGACGGCGCGACTTCCAAAGCATTCGTTGCCGAGCTCTGGAATACTCCAGTTCCGTCGGGGGAACAGCGCTACTTCGACGGCATGTTGTATTTGATGAGCATGCTGCACTGCAGTGGAAATTTTCGGATTATCGAGCCGACGAGCTACTAAGACTACTAAGGAAGAGTTGTGGCTTCCGCGTGGAATAAGAAATTTTTCGCAAAGACAAACTCGCAAAGGTAAACAATGAACAAAATCAAAAGCGTCACTGCGATCCTGCATACCGTGGTTCTGATTTCCAGCTTTGCTTTTGCCCAAACGTCCTCACCAGCGGTTCGTCCTGCGACCCCTACGCGTGATCCGCACACGCCGGGTTACGTCACGGCCAAAGAGTTACCCGACGGCGCGGTCCCTCCGGCGGATGCCGACGGAAATTTCATCATTGGGCCGACGCACAATCCCGCGCCGGAATTTTCCGCGCGCAAGGATAGGGATAAAGATGATAAAGATAATGATGCTAAGAATAAAGACACGCCCCTGCAGGGCACTGTTTCCGAGTTCACCATGAACTCGGAGGACAGCAAAATTTTTCCTGGCATCGCGCGCGACAAAGGCACCTTCGGCACGCCTGATCCTGATAATCCGGCGAAGCTCATACTCACTACAAGCCATCCCGCGCCTTATACACGCCGCGTGACGGTTTATGTGCCCAAGCAATATGTTCCCGGCACAGCAGCTCCATTTATTGTTGGCGCAGACGGACCGGATCCAGCGTTGTTCACGGCTCTGGACAATTTGATCGCGGAGCATCGGGTGCCGGTGATGATCGCGATTTCCATCAGCAATGGCAGCGGCGATGCCCAGGGCAGCGAGCGCGGACTTGAATATGACACCATGTCCGGCCGCTACGCCGAATTTGTGGAGCAGGAAGTGCTGCCTTTGGTCGAGTCGAAATACAAGGTGAAATTGACCAAAGACCCCGATGGCCGCGCGACTATGGGCGGCAGCTCTGGAGGATCATGCGCGTTGATCATGGCGTGGTATCACCCTGAGTGGTACCACCGCGTGCTTACCTATTCGGGCACTTACATCAACCAGCAGTGGCCTTACAATCCTGAAACTCCGCATGGCGCTTGGGGATTTCACGACAGACTCATTCCGAAGAGCAAGCGCAAGCCGATTCGCATTTGGATGGAGGTCGGCGACCGCGATCTCTACAATCCGAATGTAATGCGCGACAACATGCACGATTGGGTTCTCGCCAATGAGCAGATGGCCCGCGTTCTAGCTGCGAAGAAGTACCACTATCAGTTTGTGTTTGCAGAGAACGCAGCGCACGTGGACCATGCAACTAAATTACAAACTCTTCCTGAAGCGCTGGAGTATGTGTGGCAGGGATATCCCGTGAAGAAGTAAAAGTTACGATGTAGGCGGGCATCCTCGCCCCTGCAACCCAAATCTCTCTGAAATGTCATCCCGACCCTGAGCGAATGCGAAGGCGGAGGGATCTTACGACGGTCAGAACAAAACAAGCTGTTGAGGGAATTTTCGGTCCGGGTTGGCGGCATATACGAACTGCAACTGCCCTAGGTCCCTCAGGACTGAAGTTCTTCGCGATGGTGGTGATCCCGGCTAAGTCGGTAACGAGGGAATGCCGCTTGGCATCGGCCATTTCTCGAATGTCTTTTTTAAGCGAATTCGGACCAGCCAGAAAATCATCAATATCAGCGGCAGAAAACTCAGCAGATAAAGCATGCCTGTCTTGCGCATTAAAACCGGGAATACATGAGCTCGAGCCAGGAATATGGACGAGGCGGCGATGAAGAATGCAAAGCACATGCGCCAGAGATGCCGCGCAATCCGTTGTGTGCCAAAAACACCGCCGCGCACGAGCATGCGCACATCGCCGGCGGTGGCAAGCACAGCCACAGACCCAAGAAAAACGTAAGGCCCAACGGGATATCCATACTTTAATCCGGTCGGGCTCGTCGCCGCGCCTACTCCCAATGTCACTATGGCAACCGCGATTGTCAGAGCCATTAGAAACGCACCCCAATCGAAAATGCCTGTTCGTCCGTCCCTGCGCCTGACGGTCATCCATGCTGTTGCCACTAGATAAAAAGTTAGAGTGCCTCCCAGAATATTGCCTGGCTGCGACTTCATGATCGCCAGGTAGACCCCGCTTGTAGCCAGACTGAGCATGGATACGACAAATACATCTCCTGCGAGAGCGTGGCGTCGTGAACCTTTACGCAGAAATATCGCCACGAAGCCAGAAAGGCATCCTAAGGTGCCGGCAAAAATGTGAAAAAGCAAGATGGGTGGGAATCGCATTCTGTCCTCCCTAGGAACAGGGCGCGTTAGATCATGCAGAATGATACGAGAACCCGGGCCCGAGGGTTCCATTTTTTAGGACAGCAAGCAGGACGTTGGCGGCAGGTGCACTTTCCTTGAAAAATGTCATCCCGGCCCTGAGCAAATGCGAACAAACCGAGGAACAATCAAAGCGTATTATGCAAGCATGATTCGGGATTTGAGGTATCCAGAGGATGCACGAAAATATCTTGAGTCGCTTTGTAATGGACTGGCCTACGATGGTGCGATCTCAGTAGCAGGGATTGCTTTGTCGAAGATTCCTTTCCCTGACAATGCTCCAGATTTTGCAGTTCCCATCCGATGCGGTGGACTTAAACAGGACCAAGATGTACGACGAGAAGCGCCTATCCTTCTTTCTAGGCTCTCGTTGATTTCGATGATTAGCCGCTTTGAAGTTCATGTACAAGCTCTATTGCTTCAGCGAAGAGTTCTTGAGCATTTGAAGGGGCCGAGCAAGAAAATGGACGCCCCCAATTTATGGAGAATACTGACTCAAGTACAAAAGGAGAGCAAGTGGGGTCCTGTAAAAATGTGTGATGGATTAGTGGTCAGCCAACCATCTGTTGCTCTCAAGGAAAAGATGGCATGGCTCGACGGTCTTTACCGTGTTCGCAATTGCCTCGCTCATCGGCTTGGCAGGGTGCAAATGATCGATGTTAAGCCACTAGGTATTCCACTTGAAAAGACCAAGGACACAGATACGCTGAAAGCAATTTGGTTG
>DASXCC010000229.1:0-6213 GCA_036491415.1 Terriglobales bacterium
TGCGTCAAGCATGACGTTACCCCTTGCTCAGCGAGTCCGCCCTCTCTTCCTACTGCCCCTTTCGTAAAATGTCAGTCTTCACGCTGTACCATCGCAGGGCTCGCCGGGCGGTCATCCCATCTCGCCGATCGGTAGGACTGAGAATTATGGCCAGCTTCAGGTTCATCGAGAACGACGACAAACGCTATCTGTGGCGCGATCTCTTGGCACTCCGCCGCGAACAGCGGAAGGCTCACGCACGGGCTGCAACAGCCTGCCCGGTTCGCACTCAGGGAAGATCACCGCCCGTCACGGAGCGTACCGCCGCAGGCCGCTACCGGGAACCCACGTTATTCTTGCCTGATCTCCGCCCCTGCCCGTCGCCCGCCTCCCCGATACTTACGCGGTGTAACCCTTCCTTCGGATGCTAACTTTAGGTAGCTTTTCACTCTAAGGGCGCTATCATGGCTGCCACTAAGCGAATAAGCATTTGCCGAGCTTTCTCCAATGCTCGTAATGAAGTCGCGTCCGCAAAATGGCTACAGTTACCAAAAAGATCGAAGTTGGTCCCATCGACGGAACACCAGACAAGCGGATGTTCTGGTCGATCATCAGTGATTACGACCTGAAAACTGGACTCTGCGAGCTTGTAGACAATGCTCTTGATCCGTGGATCATCAGCAAAAAGAAATCGCCGTTGGCAATTGATATCCAACTCGACGCAAATCGCCAACTGATTTCGGTGACAGACAATGCGGGAGGGGTTAAACAGGATCAACTTCGTATGTTACTTGCGCCAGGAGGTAGCGCAAATGACCCCAATGCCGAAGTAATCGGCATTTTCGGCGTCGGCAGCAAACGTGCGGGAATTGCATTGGGTGAGCAGGTCCAAATCCGCACAAGATTTCAGAAAGAGAGCACCTTCGAAATTGACATTAATAAAGAGTGGCTCACGACGCCCGATCCGACGCAGGCATTGTCGGACGCGTCACGGTAGTCACAATGACGCTGGTCGAGACAAAGTAAGTGGAACCTCTAAACGCAGACGCAGTGGAACGAAGTTGTTCCATCCATGATTCCTTGGCGACGCCTACGCGTTGTTCGGAAATCCAAACGAGAATCTTTATCTTTTGCCAGACTTTTGCTCCTGCCCGATACTGAATCGAAGCTGGCCGATGTCCTCTAAGGGCGTCTACTCCTGTTAGGAGCGAGACCGCGATGCTTGCCTTCTGCCCCGCATGTTGGAATGAGATTACCAATTCGCCGAGTTTTTGCCGCAAGTGCGGAGTCAGTGTGGATGTCGGTTCTGCGGAATATCAACAGCAACTGCTCAGACTCGTCCCGCACAGCAGCGCGACGAAACGTGCTGAGATTTGCCTCCTTCTCGGACAACGCGCACAACTAACTGCTGTGCCTCACCTCGCCACGCTTCTTCGTACCGATCCGGAAAGCCTCGTGTGCATGGCCGCCCTGCGCGCTTTGATCGAGATCGGAGACGCGACTGCTCTCCGCGAAATAGCTCGAGTCGCTGCCAATGATGAGTCGCCCGTTTATACCGTCGCCAACGACATGCTCAAAAGTCTCAAGAGTCTTCGGTGATTCGTGTCGACCGTCTCGCGACAAATCGGTACTCGCGCTCGCCGCTCAAGAAATGCCACAGAGAATCATCTCGAAATATTTCGATTCACACCCTACCGATGCAGCTTTTGATCTTCTTGGTAAAAATGTACGGTATGGACGTGGCTCGGAGCGCCGGGGCCCGGAGAGTTACTTCGGCTCTGGGACAATAAGCGCCTGACAAAGGCATGGAAGGGTTTCTTGAAGAAGGCTCGGAAATGATCGACGAAGACTTCGGAGGAAGTATCAAAGATGCGAGATTGATCGGTGGTCGGCGACTATGGACGCGGCTGGGAGAGAGACCCCTCACACGAGTAAAAAAAAGTTTCACCCTCAAGGACTGCATCGATTGCTCGGACTAAGTCTCTTGAAGCGAAGGATTTCAATACTAACCCATTTGCGCCAACCTCTTGAGCCACCTGTGAGAGAGTAATTCCATCATGCATCGTAAAGATCAAAATTCGTACATCTCGATTGGTCTTTCGAATCTGTCGAGCTACATCGAGTCCGTTCATTCCGGGCATTGTTATATCCAGGACGGCCACGTCAGGATTGATCCGTCCGATTCGGGCAACGGCGTCCAAGCCGTTCGAAGCTTCCCCCGCGATTATCCAATCTAACCTGGCACTGAGCAGGGATTTCAATCCTTCGCGAACAACGTCGTGGTCATCAGCGACAAATATATTCGTGGGCATTTTTCTTATCCTTCACTTATGAACTATCGAAGTCGCTTCAATATTGCTGGGTTTTAGAGAAGTCGTTCGGCTGAGGTGCGCTTTGACCAGGATGCCTGGTTGCGCGTCGATAACATGGAAGGTTCCGCCAAGCAATCTGATCCTTTCCTGCATACCGCGCAGGCCAACCCCTTTCTTTGAGGAGATTTCTGCTTGGGGCATACCTGAACCATAATCCCGTATTTCTAAATTCAATCCGTCACCGTTTGAAGACAAGCGAACATCTGCGCGGTCGCTCCCAGAATGACGATGAATGTTCGTGAGAGATTCTTGGATAACCCGGAAAAGCGCAGTCTCCACTTCTGGACCGAGTCGGCCAAGCTCCGTCGGTAGTGCAAGAGAAACAGCAATTCCACTTCTATCTTGAAAGCCATCAATATAACTTTTAAGAGCCAGATCCAGACCGGCCTCATCCAGAAAAGGGGGATGAAGCAGATACGATAAGGTTCGAATCTCTCCAATCGCCTGATTCGTTAATTTAATCGTTTCAGACAGCCGGTGATGAACTTGGGGGGAAAGGTCAGAATTCTTGGTGAGTAAACTTAAATTGATTTGTATCCCGGCGAGGAGTTGTCCGGTGCTGTCATGCAGGTCCCGCGCAAGTCTGCGCCGCTCTTCATCTTGTGCTTGCATCAATTTTCCCGACAGTTCCCGCAAAGCAGCCTGTGTCAGCACTAACTCCGCAGTGCGTATCTGCACTTCATTCTCTAAATGATGTCTGGCGCGATTTAATGCCGTGTTTTGATCATTAAGAGCGATAAATGGGGTACTGTATTGTGCTTGAGGCGTCTGTTTTATAAGCAGCAACCGACGATTACCATCTATCGACACGATTGCCCCATCGCAACGACATTGAAGCTGGCTGTCGCCCGAACGGAATGTAAGCACGCCAATGTGAAACTGTGCGGTGCGTGAACACTCCTGTAGATATTGGGCGACCTTGTCCGACGAATCTGTCACGATCGTATCCAGACCGTGATCGATCAGTTCAGGAAGGGGAATCTTTAATATTTGTTCAGCAGCTTTGTTCGCAAAAACAATGCGGCCATCCTTTTGCAATAGCAAAAGAGACTCTGGAAAGACATCTAAGAATTTAGGCGATATTAGAGCGTTCAGCATTGCATGTTACTGGAAATACTCCCGGCCCACCGCTCTCTCAGATTCTTTTGATGATCGTAATAGACAGTGACTTCGCAACCGGAGTCACCCTTCGCTATTGTTCGATCCAAGACCACTTTCGCATATCCCAAATTATCCGCCGCGATTACTCCGAAAACGTTCGATGTCATCATGCACATTGAAGGTCTGCCGATTACCTTATCCGCAAAAGGACAAATATGGTTTCTCTTGGATTACATAAAAATCGCCTTGAATGCGTCGTTTTAGATCGACCAGAACGGCGGCGATCTGCTCGCGGGATAATTTAGGAGTCTCTAAAGCCGTTCTGTAGTCACCATTCATTTGCTCGCCGATTTTTCGCCCCACAACACTAATGTAGCCAGAAGCGTCCTGCAATCCCACCACTTCTTCCAAAGTTCCTGCTAACTCTCGGATCAGATTTCTCAAAAAAATATCTCTATCTAACGAGATGTCCAATTGAGTTCAAAATTTGGAGGGCCGAGGTGGTTGTAGTCATAAAACTCTTTAGGAAATTGTAGCGGGAAGAAACCTTCGACCATATACGGTATTTACCGTATGTATACCCAAGCGAAGCAGACCAGGAAATGAAGCTCTGAATCGCAAGGACAAATCAAAGAAGCAATCGTTGCAACTCTGGGAGAAATTCGCAACCGAACAAAGCCGGAGAAGTTAATGTTGCTTATCAACGAAATCATCGATCCCCTCGGCTCGAAAGAAAGAGACTTAATGATGCGCGAGAAATATCTCCCTTAAAACCGAAAATAAGGTAGGACCGGGAGGGCAGCCTAGATCAATCCTAAAGAGATGGGGTATGCCTGGGAAACTCCGACTGCCGCTCCCATATTTGTTCCCAAGGGCCAATACAACACTGCATCACTCTTGTTTCCATCCTCGCGGCAATTTCATGTCTAGGCTCGTTATAGTCGATTCGGCATTGGTTGCGGCGTTCCATATGAATTTTAATTGAGAACGACGAAGAGAAGAAAGACCAGACGCTAAAGAAGAGACCGCCCGCGACCGTCACGGAAATTAGACGGCGGATGAGTTAAAGGAATTCACATGTCCACGATCAAACAGCTACCGCTTATCTATAAAATGTTTCGTGAGGTTGTTCCCGGCGAACACTGGGCATGTACGATGTGCGATAACTTTCAGATAGTCATCAAACCTGAAAAATCTCTGGAGATGTCCGAGGGCGAAATCGGAGAAACTGCGAATCGGAAGCTGACAAACACATCCAGCAAACACACGTATGAGCTTATGCAGGGTTTTTGGATTTCCACTCAGGCATCCAACGCAAGGACGACAATCTTCCGAACCCTTTTCGCTGTACGCCGTTCATACGCTGATTCAAAATGGATGTGAATTCCTCGCATTCCGTTTTGATGCGAATCGCTTGTTCTTTTTGTTTCTTCACTCTCTCCAGTAGCATCAACACATCGTGTATTTCATACATGAGTGAATTTTACGCTGATAAGGATAAGTCTCCTATAGTGAGGGCAATTACTTGCTTTCTTTACTGGAGGCTTTCCCCGTCTTCTTTACGTAGTTCCTTGCAGTTCGGATCACTACAATAAGGCGATCCGGGCGTTGTGCTGTGCCGCATCGGTTTTGGTTGTGCGCTCATTAGTTTTATCCGCTTTCCAAGTCTATGTCTTCTTAGTTCCGGCAGTACTTTCGTGTAATATTTTCTGTGCAAGCCACCGAACGGATCAATGGAAAACTAAGCGCGAACTTTAAGCACGACCATGTTGAAATTGCCGTGTTGCTCGATGTTGTAGTTGCGGAAAACAAAAGATTTTATGCCGAGCAGAATGTTCGTGATGATCGGCAGATGCAAGAACATGAACGGCGACGAGTGAAGCTCGAATCAATCAAGCTTGAACTCGCCGCGTTGATGCCGAAGAAAAACGAGTCTATTCCGTAATACCCAATTCAACCAGCTCTCTTCCTAAGAGCGACATACGTCCTGTCAGTTTTTAAGTTTGTCAGCAGCAGCGGTGCGTTCCGGAGTCCACCCCATAAAAATTCCATCCTGTATCGTTTCCCTATGCTGTCGGGAGAGTTCTATCATTTCGAAGATGATTTTTGCTCGGCAGTCTTGACCCGATTGTCGTGTCATGGAGTTTATGAAGTATTTATCGAAATTGGAATTTCACTAACAGCGCACAAATTTCCTCGATTCGGATTCGGCCCAGGTCATAACGCTTTGCTTCCTCAACTGACATCTGCGCGTAGGGCGCAACTTGCAAAGCGACGGATTGTTCTTTAGAAAGTACCGAGAGCTCTTCCGCCAATTGGCTGGCTTGTTCCGCTGATAGGCTATCCGGCAGGCTCATGATGTTCAACTTCCGGTGCATCTGGGCGCAAAGTTTGACCGTGACTCAAGTTTGTGATTTATGTAACACCCGCGTTATCCCGCCTCGCTTAGCATAGAATGTTGTTGGTGATCTGTTAGTCCGATGGCTGAAACTCAAAACCGGGAAAACAGCTTTTTGAGGAAATACGCCAGTTGAACGATCAACAGATAACGTCACGAAGGACTGCAACGTTTGCGGGTTGGACAGAGGAAGAATTCCACGCGTTTAATCAACGTGCGAAGCGTCTTGCAGAGTTAAGGGCGGAGTTGGAAAGCCGACGGTAAACGCGCCGTACAAGGCGAATTTAATTGTCTTCCTGACACTCGCTGCAAAGTACAAACTAGCGACAATACATGGAAATATCGGGCCGCGTTCATATCCTG
>DASXCC010000230.1:0-4903 GCA_036491415.1 Terriglobales bacterium
CCCCTGTTCAGATCGAGAGCCTTGAACGCGGTCCATGGTCCGAACCGCGCGGGCAGGTTCTCGCCAGCCCCGTTCAGAGTAAAGCCGAAGACGCGGCCGCTGCCCCTAAAAATGTGCACTTGCATTTATGATCGGCCTCGCTGTCCTCACGGCATAATAGATTTGATCCGGTCTGGAATCAAGAACCGCCGCACGACTGCACGAATCGTGGGTTGATGTTCCGGTGCCACGACCGATAAGTTAAACTTACTTGAAAAGAAATGGCGGGGACTAACGCCAGTGGGTTCTTTGACATTCCACGTGCCCACCTCATAACGCCCGTGCTCGCCAAGAGGACGACGTCATACCGCTCTCGCTTTCGCGAATGACGCCGAGGCATTCCAAGCAGACAAACTCTGTCAACATTTCAGCACCTTTGCCGAAAGTGCGCAAAGGAGAGTCATCGAAAATCTGGGAACACGCGTAGATTTCTGGGAACAGAATGGGAACAATAACCGGTTCAGGCGCTTACAGGGCTTTTAGGGGCGACCAAGGGCCTTGTAAATCCAGCGTTTACGTTAAGAGGGAAAAATGGCATAGCAGAGGTCGCTAGTTAAATTCGACTTTGCTGCTTCGTGCCGTTCAGTTCGATGGGTAAAGGCTACCTGACCAGCAATATAGACGCGAACACGAAATTAGTCAGTACCGATTTCCGCAGCAGCGTTCCAAGATTCAGTCCGGAGAACCGCAAAGCGAACCAGGCTTTGGTGGATCTCGTCAGCTCGTTTGCAAAACAGAAGAACGCGACTCCGGCTCAGATCACACTGGCGTGGCTGCTAACGAAGAAGCCCTGGATCGTTCCGATTCCCGGCACCACCAAACTGGAGCGTCTTGAAGAGAACATTGGAGCCGTCGCTGTCGGACTCACTCCGGATGATCTCCGCGAACTAGACGCCTCAACCGCGAAAATCCCCGTCTACGGAGATCGTTATCCAACGGCTCTTGAACAAATGACCGACCGCCGAGCGGCCTAGAGCAGAAAACAGATGAGGGAGCCAGTGAAGCTTTTCTTTTGTCGTCTTGCTCTTGTTTATTCCAGCTTTATGCCAACGGAGAAAAAGGCAGTCATGAAGCAGCCAGAAGCAACTTCGATGCTAGGTGACATTCACTCGGTCTCACCGGCGCTTGAGCGATAGACGAGAGATCGTCTTCCCGGCGACATATGGAAGCGGCCAGCCGATACCGATGGGGCACGAATACTGCGGCATCGTCGAGGAGGTTGGCAATGCCGTCACTTGGGTGGAAAAGGTTACCGGCGAGCAACACCACAAACAGTGATGCCAGACTGAATTTGACGATGAGCTGGCGAGTTCGACGAGGGGTGCAACATATGGAGCTCAAGAAAGTCGGCACACAACCTGTGCCAAAGGGCCATCTGAATGGTTCACGGGGACCGTGAGAATCGATCCGCTGTTTCAGGCGCCAGATCCGGCGCTGGTTTCGGGCGCGAACGTTACATTTGAACCCGGCTCGCGAACAGCCTGGCACACGCACCGCTGGGCCAGACCCTCATCGTCACGTCAGGCTGCGGGTGGGTAGTGAACCTCGAATTTCGACATTTATTTTTCGCTTGTTCCCCGGTTCCGGGATAACTCGAGTTTCTTAGCGAAAACGTACGGTTATGAGCGTGGCCGAGCTGCGTAGGGTGCGGTATCGGTTGAGTCAGAATATCGCGAGTTGATCGAACGACAGGGGCTTGCTAAAGTGCAAAGTGGAGGTCGCATTGGTTTGAAGGTTGTTTGAGCCATTCACTTACTCATGCAACATTACGTTCTTCGGAACGCAGCATCATTCTAGGTGCTAAAGGTAGAATCAATACAAGGCTTGACGTCAAACTCCACTGGGCGCGCCTATGACCGCGGCTTTTGGAAAGAGTAAATCATCGGGGTTAACTCGCCGGATGGTGCTTGCCCGACTTGCGAACATACTGAATCCCTTAAACCCTGTTGATTTTGATCTCTGCTTGGAGTCCTTGAGATTGATGCACATACATCTCAATATTTACATCGATTGGACGTTACAAGATCTCCAACCATAGCTATGGTGATATTTCTTACTGCCTACAGCAACTGCCTGATGTATTCACTCAAGTTATTAGATCATGCTGCTTAAGGTGCAGCGATGAAGTCTTTTAACTTTGCCTCTTTTATTGTCCTGGTTCACGTTTTTAGTTTTGCTTTTATCAATATCTGTTGTGCGCAGAGTTGGCCCGTCTCGGGACAGAGCGCCAACGATCTTCGCAGCCAACCAAATGAAACTCACATCAATACTTCGTCGGTTAGTGCTTTAGTAACAAAATGGGTTTTTACCACTGGTGGAGACGTATCAGCAACCCCCAGTGTCGTTGGAAATGTCGTTTATGTTCCGGACTGGTCCGGGCACCTTTATGCCATCGATGCGGAAACCGGAAATTTAATTTGGTCGCACCAGCTCGCGGAATACAACGGCGTCTCCGGGTCAGTATCTAGAACCAGCCCGGCAGTGGTGAATAATGAACTGATCATTGGCGATCAAATTAAAGGTTCGCATAGCGGCGCGAGCGTCATGGCGGTTAGCGCTACCAGTGGTACTCTTCTTTGGATCACCAAGGTTGAGACGCATCCCGCCGCCATTATTACGGGTCCCGCAGTCGTGGCAGGTACGACTGCATATGTTGGCGTTTCTTCCGGCGAAGAATCATTCGCCGATCAACCGGGTTATGCATGCTGCACATTTCGAGGTAGCGTCGTTGCACTAGACACAACAACAGGGAGAATTCTTTGGAAAACTTATGTCGTTCCGAGTGGCTACAGCGGAGGAGCGATCTGGCAGCAGCCGGCTGTCGATACAAGTCGCGGGCTCGTATACGTCGGCACCGGCAACAATTACTCCGTGCCAGCCAGCGTAGAGCGTTGCGAACAAGACAATCCCGGTGACGCTAGCTGCACGCCTTCCAGGGACTACTTCGATTCAGCATTGGCGCTGGATACGAAAACTGGCGCGGTCAAGTGGCACAAACATCTTTATGGCTATGACGTGTGGACGCAAGCTTGTCTCGCTGCTAAACAAGGAGTCATGTGTCCTGACCCAACTGGCCCTGACTACGATATGGGCGGATCGGGCCCCAACGTTCTCGGCAATATAGTCGGAATCGGCCAGAAATCTGGGATCTATTGGGCGTTGAATTCGAGTACTGGAGCGCTTGTCTGGAGTGCGGTCGTCGGCCCTGGAGGTTCACTGGGAGGGATCCAGTGGGGTACAGCAAGCGATGGCAAAACTATTTATGCCGCGATTGCGAATGCCAATCACAAATCTTACAAACTTATTTCTGGACAGAGTATTACGTGGGGAGCGTGGAGCGCAATTAATGTGGCCACGGGGAAAATTCTCTGGCAAACCCCCGATCCTACTTCAGGCACAATTGATGAATCTTCGTTGAGTGTCGCGAATGGAGTGGTGTTCGCGGGATCGTTCGATGTAGCGGGACACATGTACGCGTTGAACTCCGCGACAGGCAAGATTCTGTGGAGCTTTGCCAGTGGAGGTTCCGTACTCGATGGACCGTCTATAGTGAATGGCGTGGTTTATTGGGGATCGGGCTATTCCAAAGTAGCGAACGGTAGCGGCAATGACAAGGTCTACGCATTCGCGCTCTCTTCCGTACCTGTGGTAAGCGTTACATCTCCAACAAACGGATCTAAAATTGATTCTCCGGTGCACTATGTTGCCTCCGCTGTGAGTGCGAACTGCGCAAAAGGTATTGCATCGATGCGGATCTACACCGCGCCACACATAACTGCCTTCACCACTAGTTCGAATCAAATAAATACGAACATTACTCTTTCGCCAGGAACCTACAATACCGTCATACAATCGTGGGATAACTGCGGTGGCGTAGGTAAGTCTTCGATTACAATTACCGTGCAGTAGTTATCAGCGCGGGTCGTAACTCGTGGAACAAACCAGCAAATCAATAAATCTAAAGACGTACTTACTGCTAATACCCGGTTATCATAGTCTCTACGAATCCTTTAAAATTTGCTAAGGAGCCTCTGTGTTCACTCCGCTGTTGCCCCTCGTTGCATTTTGGCTACCTGGGTCGCGAGTGTAATTACAGGGGCAGGGGCAGTGACCATCGCGTCAGTTGCCCCATGAAATCTTTAGGTGCAACATATGGGGAATCTATTCGCAGTTGTAAGAGTGGGATTGATTTTGGGATTGATTGAAATAGTAGTGCGAAGAGCTGCAAGATCTCGCAACAGCTAAATGGACACAAGGCGCTTACAAACCTTTGGTAATTGGAGTTCGCGTCCGCCAAACTTTAGCATGTCCAAAGCAAGACCCCTCATCCTCCCCCTTTTTTCCCAACAGATGGATTCCCAGTCGTTACTGAAATCATGCGCTAAAACGGCTAGCCGCTAGAGAACGATGTTTCCCATACAACGGAGGCGGACCAGATTGAAGGTTAGTACAAATGGTTGGCAAATGTATTGGAACTAGCCTTCGAATCGCTGCGCAAGAACGATGTCATATGATGTCGCAGAGCGACGAGAATATTGTGTTTCTGGAAATGTGTGTAGGAGAGACTGACCACGTTTTCGGCGTTGGCATGGACGAGGATCCAATCAAGGCGGTCTTTAAGTCCGTAGTTAGCGCAATCGATCGTGCGGCGCGAACCCAAATTCCTCCATCGTTGAAAGCGTCCCCAGATCCTCCCAGATTACTTTTTCCGTAACAACGTTTGCAGTTCAGTCTTGATAGCTTCCAATCGCAACCTTCTCCGTTCATGTTGTTCTTTCCGCCAAGAGTTTCGCCGAAAATCATTCGATAAAGACAAATACGCGGTGTTCTCTTTCACGATTTCGCGAATCTCTTCACCCAGGAT
>DASXCC010000231.1:0-8288 GCA_036491415.1 Terriglobales bacterium
CCATATTAGGAGTTGTCACCAGCAAACGGCCCGCAGGTTTCAGGACGCGGTTGATTTCGTTGACCACGCCCATTGGGTCGGTGATCAGGTGCTCCATCATTTCGCAGCACATGACGACGTCAAACGATCGGTCGGGATAAGGCCAGGGGAAGCGCTCGACGTCGAAATTATCCACAGCGAAGCTGTGGGTCTCTGTGCCATCCACAGAAGTGATGTCGCGAGTGATTTGCGGTTCGCCTTCCCACACATCGCTGCAGCGGACGTCATATCCTTTTAAAGCCTTAAGCGCAGGAGTGATGTGATGAAAAGCCGCGCCTAACTCCAATAAAGTCTGGCCGGAGGTGGCGTGAGGCAGCAGTTCCAGAGTTTTTGTGTAACGGGCCTGATGAGTTTTTAGATAAGACTTTTCGTTGTCATTCCGGCCAGCAAACTTCAGCAGATAATTTTCAATTTCGTCCGAAAAGGAAGGCGAAGCCGATTTGCGGCATTCTTCAATGAGTGCTCGAACCGCCTGAACGTCCGGTTCGCCAAGCTGCGCTGCAACTTTTTCCAGCCACGGGATCGCGTCGCCGGTCCTGCCGATCTGTTTTAGCAGAACGCCCAGATTCATAGCGGTAGAAACATTGCTGCTGTCCAGCTCCAGCGCACGACGATAACCTTCTTCGGCTTCATCCACCATTCCGAGTTGGAATTGTGCGGTAGCCCAATCGTTCCAGAGCTCGCTGGTTTCGTCTTTTTCCAGGGCCTGCCCGAACAAGCGGACGGCCTCCTCAAAATTAGCGTTCTGGAAATGCTGCATTGCTTCGTTTTGGGGCGAGCCGTTTTGCATGATATAGGCGCTGCGCCTTAATAAGGACACAGAGGCGCGTATTTATCCTGAATGACTTCAGCAATCCGTTTGCCTCATTTCCTATTAATCGTGGTCGTCAGGCGGCGGTAAGAAGGCGACGAAAACCCCGAGTATGAGAAGGAAATGAGGAAAAGCGATTGCACATAGGTTCCTGAACAAATCTCAGGGAGAGTGTCTTCACATGACAGAGAATCATCGGTTAGCGGTCGAGTCTTATCGCAATGGAAAGCTTTCGGAGGCCGACAAGCTGATGGGCGCGGTGCTCACGCAAGATCAAAACAGCGAAACGTGGAACGATTGGGCCATGGTGCAACTTGCGCTCGGACGCTCGCTGGATGCGGAGCGCGGTTTTCGCAAATCGCTGCAGCTGGACCAGGATTACAACAAAGCCGCGACCAACCTGGGGATTTTGCTTTTCACTTCCATGAGATTTAGCGAGTCGGCTCCGTTGCTGCAAAAAGTTTTGCCAGTCGCCAGCAGCCAGGAACGCGAAATGCTTACGCGCATGATTGCGAAGTGTGAGTCGACGAAGGCACCGAATACGAACGCGCCGAATCAGTCTGCTTCGAACCAACTTGCCTCGAACCAATCTGCCTTGCATCAGCTTTCAATGATAACGAATTCGAATTTGTCTGCGGCTGCGGTGAAGCCTGCCGTGGATATCGCGCGTGAAGCCGCCCCGAAGGTTTCCGATGCCGAACAAGATTTGCTCAAGATCTACCAGAAGTTTGATACAGAGCTCATGAATCTGCGCGCGGAAGCGCAAAACTTTGTGGCTAGAAATCCCGAATGTGTGGAAGCGCACTTTTTCCTGGCCGACATTTTGTTGTCTGCTGGCCGTGGCGACGAAGCGCTCATTGAATACGAGGAATTAAAGGCGAGTTCGTCCGCCAATCAGGTGCTCCGCGCCGAACAGGGAATTCAGCAGTGCAATTCTGATCGTGGTTATTTTCCGCCGGAGTACGCCAAACGGCTCACTTCCGGCGAATACATGAACGGCATCAATTCAAAAGCGTGGCGTAGTTATGCCAATCGTGAAATTCAGCGCGGACGCGCGATTGCCCGCCAGGTGCGGAAACATATCCCGCTGCATGGACGCCGCATGCTCGACGTGGGCTGCGGTTACGGCGGAACGCTGGTTTGCTTCGCTGAGCAGGGATGCAAAGTTGTTGGAATTGAAATTGATGCGGAGCGCGCCCGTGTAGGCCGGAAGCGCCTGGCTGATCTTGGCATTCAGGCGGACTATCGCGTGGATGATATTTGTTCCGCGGGAGTGAAGGAGCGCATCGGAACTTTTGACATCATCGTCGTACAGGATGTGCTCGAGCATGTAATGGATCCGGGCAAGACGATTTCCGCACTCTCTGCGTTGTTGCGCAAGGGGGGAGTGATTTATGTGGTTGTGGGGAATAAGTATTCTCCCGATCAGCTTATGGCGGATCATCACTATGCGCAGGCGGGCATGACGATTCTTGCGCGCCCGCAGGCAATTGAATATTTCAAGGTTGCGACAGGTTCTCCCGCTGATCATTACGGTGTCGGCTACTGGCGCACGGAAGCCTATTACCGGCGCATGTTCTCACGCAGCGGCGTGCAACTGGACCACATTGGAAGTTTCGGCACTATCCACCACGTTCTCTGGTATGCGAAATGTATTGTGGATGTCTGCAAGCGCGCCGAAAAAGAAATCCATCCAAAGTTGCCGCAAGTTTTGCAGGAGCGCATTCGTCGCCGCATGATGGTGGTGGCCAGATATTTCTCGCACATCAGCGACATCATCATGAAGAGCGCGCCGGATCCAAAGTTACAAGCAGCACTCTGCGATCGCTTGATAAAGAAGATTTGCATGCCGACGTGGGTATTCGTGGGCGTAAAGAAGTAGATTTTCTTTATGGTTTATCGACCCGCAGCGTGGGCAGCGCCGGCGGTCTGATTATTTTGGATTTCCAGTTCGGCGGCGCGCAATTCCTGCGAATCAGGAAACATCACGATTCCCGATGCGAGGATATTAGAAGCGTGTTCCCACTGCTTCAATTGCGCACGAATGCTCGCGGCGCGCAGAAATAGTTTGGGATGGGCGACATGCGACAGGAACTTTTCTGCTGCCTCGGCGGCTTTCGGCAACTCTTCGGTTAAAACGTAAGCTTTTACCAGCCGGTCGTAGACTTCCAATATTCCTGGTGCTGCCTGGGATGCGCGCTCAAGTTTTGCAATGCCGGTTTTGCTTTGGCCAAGCCGCACTTCGACAAACCCGAGTTTGCTTTCCACGATCGGATCGTTCGGGCGAAGCTTCAATGCCTCGCGGTAGGCGATGCGGGATTCTTCCAGTTTGCCGAGATAGTGCAAGGCGTCGCCGTGAAGAGCTTCGCGCAGGGCCGCGCCATTGCTGCCTTTGTGCACGCGGTCCAACGCCATCAATGCATCCTGAGGTCGCCCAAGATTCAAAAGCACCATGCTTTTGAAGGTCCATGCGTCGGAGGCACGCGGTTCCAGCAGCAGCGCGCGATCCAAGCATTGCAGCGCTTTTTCGTGATTGCCAAAGTGTTCAAATTCTTCGAGTCCAAGCTGGATCCATACGAGAGGATCGTTCGGCTGCTCTTCGGCTTTAAGGCGCAGAAGATTCCGGTAGAAGACGGATTTCTCTTCTCTCACCTGTGCAGTCGAGAGCTGGCCGAAGTGATGGATAAAAAATGGCGCCTGCGGAAGTTTTAAGTTCAACGCTTTAATTCGGCTTTCGACGGCCTCATGCACGCGGCCGACAAAATAGATTTCAGGGTCCCGGCGGAAGAGGCGGCAATTTTCATGCACTACAAATGCCTCCGCTTTCTCGGCCTGCGGATGGCGATGATCGTTCGGGACAGCCATGCGGTCCCAGGCGCGAGTGAACTTGTTGGGAACATAGTTGCGAATGGGAGTTACATATCCGCCGACGTTTTCGGCATTCAGTAATCTGGGAATTTTCTTCTTTGCGTCCTGGTCCAATTCTTCGTCGGCATCCAGCGTCAGGACCCAGTCTGTCGTAATGGGCTTTAACGCTGCGTTTCTGGCATGAGCAAAATGATTTTCCCAGGGAACCGAAATGATTGTGGCGTTAAACTCCCGGGCGATTTCGCAGGTATTGTCGGTGCAGCCGGTGTCTGCAACCACAATCTGTTGGACAACTCCACGCACACTCTCCAGGCACTGCCGGATGGTTTGGGCGCCGTTCTTCACGATCATGGAAAGGCCAATTGTAGGCATAGAAAATTAGAGTTCGATTGGAATTGCGGATTTCTCCACATAAGTAAGAAGCAAGCAAAATGCCAGCTTTCCCCGCATATTTATCCATTTGCACATAGCAGAATTAAGGCGGGATGAGGAAGCAGGATTGCTAAAAAGGTTGGCAAGGAGAACTGTATTTGAAGCTGGCATGTTTCCATCCCGCGTCCGTATTTTGTGCCTGGGCCGTTGCCACCGGGTTGGTGGATACGTTGAATCGTATGGGGCATCCCACCGATGGATTTCCGGTCGACGTGACTAAACCGGGAATTGATCCTGCAAAGTATCCGACCGCGGAAGAACTCAAGAAGTACGATGGAATCCTAATTTCCGGACCAGAGCATGTCCGCGGGCATCTGCTCAAGCTGTATCCGCGCTGGGACAAGATTCGTGTACCGAAAGTTTCCTGGCTGCACGAAACCGTAGAGCGTGAGGATTATGGCCGCATGCCGCTGGCAGACATCCGCCAGTTCGCGGACTTCACCTTTTGTGCCGCCGTACAGGATGAAAAGCATGGTCTAACATGGTTGCCGTTCGGTGTGGACACGGAAGTATTCAAGCCTGACTGGGGCCAGAAGAAGGAATACGAAGCAGCTTTCATCGGCTTGGTGTATCCCAAGCGCGCGGCATTTCTGGAAACCTTAAAGCCTCATTTAAAAGAAGTCAGTTTGTTGCTCGGCAATGTACAGGTGTTGGATCTTGGCGGGGTGCGCATTCGTGAGACCGCAATTCTGTATGCCGAGAATTTGCGCAAGATCAAAGTATTTGTAAATCTGCCCAGTCTTTCTGAACTAGTTGTTACGAAGGTCTATGAGTCTCTTGCATGTGGGACGTTTTTGATTACTCCGGCGATCGCCTCACAGAAAAATTACGACAACATTCTTGCTCATTATTATGATCCAGCGAAGCCGGCGGATTTGGCTGAGCGCATTCGCTTCTGCCTGAAGAATGAAGAAGAAAGGCAGCAAGCGGCACGTACTTGCTGCGAGCAGGTGCATCGGTTGGACCGGTTGGAGCTACGCTGCGAGGTTTTGCTCAATAAATTTCAAACCTGTTAGTCCTGATCTTAAGTGTGGCTGCACTGCTTTGCCGGTGCGTATTTCAGGTTCCTTCTCATCAACCTCTAATTCAGGCTCTTAAAGTCCGAGAGCCGCATGGCCGATAAGAAATTCCCAGCAAAAGAGTTAGTGTGCATATGCCAGACTTTTTCAAAGATCCTGAGATCTTCCGCACCGTACTCGGTAGCCTCCAGACCGGGGTCTATTTAATGGATCGCGAACGTAAGATCCATTTTTGGAATGATGGCGCGGAACGAATTACCGGATATTTGCGGCACGAAGTCCTGGGACACTCTTGCCGGGACATTCTTCTCAACGAATGCGACGAGCACGGATGCAGTTCGTGCCAGGGTGTGTGTCCCGTCCGCCACACTTTGCTCGATGGGAAGAAAAAAGGATCACAGATGTATTTCCATCATAAAGATGGACGCCGCATCGCCGTACATGTGTGGACGGTCCCGATCCGTGATGAGCAGGGAACGCTGATCGGCGCAGCGGAAAGTTTTGAATGCCACCGCGCAGGCACGTTTGAAAAGCGCCGCGCACAAGATTCGCTGGCTTCGTATGGTTGCCTGGATGAAACCACAGGTATTCCGAACCTTGAATTCACACAATTCCATTTGCGCGAAAACCTCACTGGGTTCAAGCAATATAAGGTCCCTTTCTCCATCTTGCTCACGCGGGTCGAGGATATTTATCCCTTGAAGATGAAGTACGGGCGCGAGGCGGTTGACACGATCCTCGGTCTGGTCGCGCGCAATCTGAAAAATACGTTACGGCCCACGGACTTTCTTGGCCGCTGGTCTGACGACAAATTTTTGGCGATCGCGCTGAATTGCGAAGACCAGGGAATGAAAGCTTTGGTAGACCGCATCAGGCGGGTGCTGCACTACGAAGGCATCCAGTGGTGGGGAGATGAACTGCGCGCCACCACCTGTCTCGGCTATGCAACGGTGAGAAGCGGAGACACCGTGGATACCCTGCTGGAACGAGTGGAGTTTTCGCTGATGCAACACAGAGCACGTGCGGCAACGGCAGGCTCAGGGAAGGACAGTAACAGCTAGATCTATGTTCGCAATTATAGGAATTATCGTCGTTTTCGGGGCCATTATCGCAGGCTACACGATGGAGCACGGACCTATGAAGGTGCTCGTGCAGCCGGCTGAGATCTTGATTATTTGCGGGGCTGCTCTGGGAACAGTGTTCATCGCGAACCCGTTACGCGTCTTGAAAGGGATCGTTGGCGGCATCATGGGCGTGTTCAGCGGCTCGCCATACAACAAGCAGAGCTACAACGAACTTTTGAAAATGATGTACGACCTCCTGAACAAGGCCCGCAAAGAAGGATTAATGGGCCTGGAAAGTGACGTCGAAGAGCCGAGCAAGAGCCCGATCTTTACGAAGTATCCGAAATTTTTGAAAAACCACCACATCCGCGATTTCTTGTGCGACACACTGCGCATGGCTATCACGGGTGTGGAAGCATTCGATCTTGATCAATTGCTTGAGCTGGATATGGAAGTGCACCACCATGAAGCAGCTCAGCCGGCAACGGCTATGAGTACCGTGGCGGATACGTTGCCCGGACTCGGAATTGTGGCTGCGGTGCTCGGTGTTGTCATCACCATGGGATCGCTCGGCGGTCCCCCGGAAGAAATCGGAAAGAAAGTGGCAGCCGCTCTAGTGGGAACGTTCCTCGGCATTCTTCTGTGTTACGGATTAATTTCGCCCATCGCGTCCAGTATGACCAAGGTGGTGGACGAGGAGCATGCCTATTTACATGTCATTCGCGTTTTATTAATCGCATTCTTAAAGGGGAGCGCCCCAATTCTGGCAGTTGAGGTGGGGCGGCGTGCGATTCCAGGACACGTGCGGCCATCCTTCCAGGAAGTGGAAAGTGCTTGTCGCAATAAAGGCGGTGATGCCGCCGCGGCAGCTGCCGGAGCTGGGAAGTAGGTATTCTTTATGGATAAAGCCCGCCCAATCATCATCATCAAGAAAAAGATCACCCATGCCGGCCATCACGGCGGAGCATGGAAGGTGGCCTACGCCGACTTCGTGACGGCCATGATGGCGCTCTTTATCGTGCTGTGGCTGATGAACACCAGCAAGCAAGTCCAGGAAGCGATCGGCGGCTACTTCAAAGACCCTTCGGGAACTTCCAAGATGGTGGGCACCGATCAGGACGGTTCGGGCCAAAACTTTGCTTTGTCCAAGCAGGAAATGGTGAAGCTGAAAGAGCAGCTCCAGAAATCCATTCGCACCATGGCGGACTTCGACAAGCTGAAAGACCACATCGAAATTACTATTACAGCGGAAGGCTTGCGCATTGAGCTTTTGGAATCAGCGACCGGTACGTTCTTCAACCGGGGCAGTCCGGAGCTAAATAAAGACGGCAAAGACTTGCTCGCAGTACTTGCCTCAGAGCTGGGAAAGTTACCCAACAAGCTCTCCATTGAGGGACATACAGACTCGAAACCTTATGCGAGTAAAGGCACTTATGGAAACTGGGAGCTCTCTACCGATCGTGCGAACGCTGCCCGCCGATGGATGCAGTCCCAGGGAATTCTGCAGAATCAGGTAGCGCAAGTCCGAGGATTCGCCGACCAGATGCTGCGCAAGCCCGACGCTCCATTGGATCCTTCCAACCGGCGCATCTCCGTGATTGTTCATTACGTAGTGAAAGATATTTCTGCCGTAACTCCGACGACCGAAGTAAATGCCAAGAATGTTGAACCAAGCAAAATCGATCCAGGTAAAGCAGAGGCCACGCCTGCGCCCTCTGCGCCAGAATCCAAACCTGAGACAAAAGAATAATCACGCGAAAGGCTGATCCAATTCTTGGACATCGTTTGCTTTCGTGACACCTGTCATAAATAAGGACACTCACCGCAAATTCATTCCTCACTCATCAGAAACTAAACTCGCATTAATTCATAGAGATACATTAATTGCGTATTAAGGCTTTCTAATTGCATTAGAAAAAGCGCAATTGAGAACAGTCACAAACTCCCCCATCTTTAATTTTGTGGCTTTCGAAAGAGCATTGCATTCCAAAAAAATCGCGCACGAAGCCACAAATAAAAGTGGCGGGGGGAATTTTTGCAAGAACAGAACGTGGA
>DASXCC010000232.1:0-16252 GCA_036491415.1 Terriglobales bacterium
TACACTCACTTTCATTCGAACGCACATGAAGTGTTGGGTATTGCAGAAGGACGAGTGACCTTACATCTAGGCGGAAGTACTGGTCAGTCATTTCACCTAAGGGCAGGGGACATCATTGTGCTTCCCGCCGGAACCGGTCATAGGCGCGTCGGGCGAGACAAGGGGTTGAAAGTCATAGGCGCATATCCGAGAGGTCAGGCGCATTTCAATATAAAACGTAGAGGAATTATCACCTCCAAGGCGGCTCTTCCGAAGAGCGACCCATTCTTAGGAGAGAAAGGACCTTTATTAAAACTGTGGCCGTATAAATCGACGATTTCCCGTTGAATTATCTCTGGCAATGGGCGACTTGGACGGTTGCTCATAACGCTTTTATTGTGCCAAAGGGAGCCTTGAGCGAGCCGCTGCTTTATCTCAGCCTGTTTTTCAAATCAATCGAAGCCGATACTACGAATTGCTGCAACAAGTCCGTAGCAGCGGCGACTTGGAGGCTTGGCTTGCATTCTTTCTCGAAGGAGTGGGAGCAACCGGTCAAGAGGCGACAGATACAGCGGACAAAACCATAAAGCTGTTTGCGAAAGATCAGAGCAAGATTGAGAAACTGGGCGCGCGTCCGGAACCGCATTGCGAGTTCACGAAATCATGCAGAGACACCCATATATACGAAGCGGACCGCGACCAAAGACCTGAAACTCACAGTGCCAACGGTCACGAACGCGCTGAACCATCTGATGGAATTGGGAATCGTCAAGGAGATCTCTGGAAAACAGAGAGACCGTTTATTTGCCTACTCACAGTATGTCCGAATGTTCAACGAAGACACCCAACCTCTTTAGTCCACACTATCTTTATTCACACTACCTTTCACAAACTTTTCTCGTCACTCAAGCTCTTAAGTCCTTGTCCACTAAAAACTGATTGGAGACTTGGAGGTGCCTGTGAACACTTGCATCTCCGCAATCCAACATCTGCGCCCCATCCGGAGAGGATCACAGCCCCCTTGCTTCAGGCGTCAGATGGCAATAGTTACGTCACCAAATTTCAAAACAATCCACAACACATTAGAGTTCTTGCCAACGAGATGCTAGCAATGCGCCTTGGTCTGCTTCTCGCTTTACCGATGCCGCAAGTCGAGGTGATCGAGGTCTCTAATCGGCTGATTGAGCAGATACCGGACCTAAGAATCCGTCTTGCCGTGATGACATTCCTTGCAGCAGCGGCAAGCGGTTGGGATCGCGCTATCTCGGCGAAGGCACTTTCATGGCGGACGACTTGCCATCAGAATCGATGAGGTACGTGAGGAAATATTTCCGACGTCGCACGAGTTCTTGTTCTGGCACTTGCCTCCTGCATTAGAAGGCTATGGTTGGCCCTTTCCGCCGCCTGCCCCGTATATATTTCCCGTTGTGAAGCTCGCGTCTTGTGCGGCAAGCTGTACAAAAATCGACGCGAGTTCGGCGGGTTCGCCAGCGCGCGTTAAAGGATAGTCGCCGCCAAACTTCGTATACTTTGAAGCGCTTGCACCGCCGGAGATTTGAAGAGGTGTCCATATGGGCCCCGGAGCGACGCCGTTGATACGCAGACCTCTTGACGCGAGTTGCTTGGCTAATGATTTTACGAAGTTCATTGTCGCAGCCTTTGTCTGCGCATAATCGTAAAGGTCCGGCGAGGGATCATATGCCTGCTCCGATGTCGTAGCGATAATGGTGGCTCCAGGCGGCAGATGCGGCACGGCGGCCTGGATGATCCAAAAAGGAGCATAAATATTCGTCTTCATCGTCCAATCGAAAAGTTCCGTCGTCATCTCGAGGATACTTGGGACAGAATGCTGACGCCCGGCGTTCGAAACGAGAATGTCAAGACCATTGAGACCCTCCACGGCTTTCTCAATGAGCTGTTTACAAAACGCTTCCTCGCGCAAGTCGCCTGGAATCGCAATCGCTTTGCGGCCCACCGCGCGGATTAAGTCAATCACTTCTTTGGCGTCGGGCTCTTCGGTGGGATAGTAATTGATCGCCACATCCGCACCTTCACGCGCATAGGCGATTGCCGCCGCGCGGCCCATGCCGCTGTCCCCGCCGGTTATCAGCGCCTTACGCCCGAGTAAGCGTCCCGAGCCCTTGTAACTTGTTTCACCGTGGTCAGGTTTCGGGTCCATCTTACTTGCCAGACCCGGCCAAGGTTGCGGCTGTTCCTTGTAGGGAGGCTTGGGATATTTCGTTCGTGGATCGGCAAGCGGCTGCGCGGTAGATTCGCCAGCGGTTTGTCCAGCTAAGGACGGAACAGATGCGCCGGCAGCTACGGTTACCGCGCCAAGGGCGGATACGAATTGGCGGCGGGACACAGCAGAATCTTTCAGGCTCACGGGAATCTCTCTCTCAGGCAGTAGCCTTGTTTGTCTAAGAGGCTTGATCACTAGGGAAAGTTGCCAGGGACTCTTCCTCCGAGACTTCCGCGGCAGTGACGCGGTTCGTGCTAGCGACTCAGGCGGAAATCTCCCTAAGTCGCGCTGTGCTTCTAAAAGATCCTGAGTTCGGACGCGGACGTCAGTTGTCAGGCTTGCGCCCGGGACGCAAACTTGGACGCCCTCCTATCAATCTGGCCTTTCTCATGAGCCAGCAGCGCGCCATGGGACCGGCATGGGACGCCAGAAGAATGGGTTTTGGAAATGAATACCATTTCCAATTACTGACATTAGAATTCTGACGCTAGACGAAGAAAATAACTCCTCGGAGGGGCAATCGCATTTCCCGAAAAGAGTCCGCCGAAATCGATTATATTCAGCCGGTTATTGAGATTCTGCGCGTCTGCCTGCACGCGAACAAGTATGTTCTCATGCCGGTAAACATCGAGGCTTAAGGATGAATTTAACGATAAAGACGGCCGGATACGACCGCGATCAAAATTGATTCGGTCTACGACGGCCTGGCCATATTGTGCGGTTGCCTGTTGAATCGTGCCGGTGAATTCGAAAGGGAGTCCGCTGCCATATTCGCCCCCAACCGCAAACCATAAGCGGGCTGCTGGTTGATATCGAAGACGCGCTCGTATCGTGTTTCGTTGGTCTTGTGAATCGGGAAAATGTCCCGTCAACTGAGTAGTTGCGCTGACTGCGTCATCCCCAAGAAAGAGCCCGCCAGTCACTGGAAACCATACACTTCCAACTGTGTAGGAATAACTCGCGATGCCGGAAATTCGTTTCCATTCTGGAATCTCCAATTTTCCTTCCGCTCCATAAATGACGGCGTTCTTGAATGCAATGGGAAAACTTACAGCGGTATTCAGAAGTTGATCGTCGTCCGCGTAATTGTTGAAATATCGGCGGAAGTAATTGGCGTCAAGGCGCATGTTGCCGAAGAACCCTTTACTTAAGCCGGCTTCGTAGTAATTTCCGTGAGAAGGTTCAACGGGCAAGCGCAGAACATTTGGATTCAATGATTGCACTGTGGAAGAACTCGCCAGAAGGAGATTCTCAGAGGAAGGAATTTGGAAAATGCGATCATACGAAACATGTACGACGAGATTTGCTGTGTCCAAAAAACGCGATACCGTCAGCCTTGGAGAAAGCGCATTCTGATTGACTACTAGTTGGTAATGGTCCCAACGAAGACCGGCCTGAATATTCCAGCGACCCAGCGTGATCGTATCTTCCAGATACGCGGTTTGTTCAAGATCAGGACGACTATTTTTGAAAACGAAAGTGCTCGGGGTGTCGTCATCGAACTGGGAAGCGTTTGTGATCTGATCACGGAAGTTCTCGTGAAGGAACACATTGTCAGAATCCAGGCCGGTTTTCCAATTGTGCTTGCCCTGATGAACGGAAAGGTCGCTCCGAAAATATGCTTCGTGGAAATTGTTGCGCTGGAAGGCAATCACTGGAGTGGACAGAGGATTAGAAAACAAATCCCTGGAAGTGCTACGCACCATTCCTCGAACTTCGGCGACTGCATTCACCGAAATGAGATGTTGATAGGAAAGGATAGCCATAGTTTCAAAATTGTCTGCGTCTTGCCGTTGGGCGGCGGCCTGCTGGATCTGTTCATTCGGTATGAGATAGCGCGATAATTCATGACGGAAAACGAGATTCAATTGATCGGATGTGGAGAATTGTCGTTCATAGTTCGCGGAAAAATCTCCCGTAGTTCCGCGATTCGTGAAATTCAGTGGCACGACCGGATTTAAATAGTGCGCAGTAAAGCCGCCTCCGCCGCTTGCGCCGAAGGTCGTCTTTCCGTCGGAATATTGAAGCTGCGCGAACCCCTCTTGCGTGGTGAAACTGCCACCGGCAAGATCAATTTTTCCATGCACGCCTTTCTCAGGGTCACCGATCGTGTTTAGCTCAACAACACCGCCGAGGTTGCGGCCGAACTCCGCCGGAATTCCCGCGGTGTAGATGTTCAAGGAATTTACATTCGCCACCTCTATCTCAGGCCCAAATCCTGGCGAGCGATTGTCGTTCAACGGAATGCCGTCCACTACAAATTGAGTTTGATATTCAGACCCACGAGGATGGAGAACCGCATTTCCCTCATAGAGCCATCCCGGCATCGAATTGACGAGGTCCTGCAGCGACCGTCCCGGCAAGGAAGTACTGCGATCCTGCAGCACGGGGGTTCCGATCCGGTTGATTGAACCTGGTTGATCGGGGTCGATCAATGTGGCATTGCGATTCACTGATATAGATGTCCGGACGGAGGCAATATCTAATTTGACCGCCATAGATAGCGGTATAGACGAATGGATACTCACAGTGCTTGAAAATGGCGAAAAACCTTGACGGTGTACTTTTAAACTGTAAATACCGTAAGGCAGATACTCGACAAAAATACCTCCCGACCTGTCGCTGACAAAACTCTTCCGGTACTGGCTACTTTGGCTGCTAAGCTCCGCGGTGCATTGCAATCCCAATCTTGACAGATCCGTAACTTTGATCCGCAGTTTTCCGTCATTACTTTGCGCGAATGCGGGTAGCAGACAAACCATTACGAGCATGGCGAACTGTTTCAGCACATGATTGCCTTGTAGTCAGGAACGCTTACCAAGTTAAGAGGAATAATAGTGCGTTGCATTGGTTGATCCCGACGCTTGGGTGGTTGCCAAGGCAACCTAAAACTTCTGCGTCGTCTCTACAGGGGGGATGGCCGCTCTTTTCACAATCGTTGGCGCAATTCTAATCATCAGCGCGTTAATTGATGTGTTCCATACCCTATTTCATCCGGCGAGTCATGGCGCGATGAGTGATTGGATTGCGGAGACGGTTTGGAAATCGTTTCGCCGAACCGCCCGACATTTTCCCCGGGCATTGACCTTCGCTGGCCCTGTCAGTGCGGTGTGCATCATAGTCAATTGGATTGGTCTAACAATCTTCGGATTCGGATTGGTCTTTTTGTTTTATCCAACGCCAACGGCATTCTCCCCTTCTCATTTCTGGATGTCGATCGCGAATTCAACTGACGTATTGAGCACGATTTCAACGGGGCAAGGTATGGTTGCGCCGTGGATCCGGATGATTGCAGGATTGGAAGCGATGATTGGCTTCGGCATCGTGACAGCAAGCATCTCTTGGTTACTCTCTATCTATCCGATTGTCGAAGCGCGAAGATCACTGGCCCATCAAGCGACATTACTTCACGCATCAGAAAAAATGAGTGGCCTCGATCTTCTGCGGGACGGAGTGGATGATGCGCCGGCGATTTTGATGTCGATTGCTCACGATCTTTCAGTATTGCGCAATCAAATGGCACAATTCCCTATTTCTTACTATTTTTATGTGGGAGAACGAAGGACGACGCTTGCCGGAATTCTTCCGTACCTCGCGGAATTGGCGGATCGTTCGCTAAAGAACGATGTGCCGGTGCAGCTCCGGATACCAGGAATAATGCTTAGGGGGGCCGTCGAGGATTTCTCAATCATGCTGGCTAAGACTTTCTTGCATATGGGGCCGGACACTGAATCAGAGGTTTTGCAGGCGTACGCTTACGATCAGATGTGCGAGGCCGTGTCTTCAGTCGGGAACAGTTTGCGAGATAGGCGCAGCGCGTAAGGCGCACGTCATAATCGAAATGTTATGTGCAGGCCACTTTCCACATCACAAAAGCATCTCAGGTCAGCGAACATAGCTATTTCGCGTAAGAAAGGTATACGTGACTGGGCATTTTCGAATTCAGTGGAGAATGTGGGCCGGTTGTTTCCTCTTCTTGGACGTTCTCGTACTTAGTTTTGCCATTGCGTCGGCACAATCCGGCGCCCAAATTCCTGGGATGTTGCAGCCCGAAACTGAAAGCAATTACCATGCGCATCCTTATCAGGGAAAATTGGCCGCTGACGACGGTCAATGGATTCGTCCCGCTAAGGATTATGCGAGCACCCGCTACAGCACACTTGATCAGATCAACACCAATACCGTTAAAGATTTGAAGCTTGCTTTCACTTTTTCCACGGGTCTCACTCACGGTCATGAGGCTGCTCCCTTAGTGGTGAATAACACGATGTATATCGTGACGCCCTGGCCAAATAATCTCTACGCGCTGGATCTGACACAGCCCGGCGCACCGATGAAATGGGTTTACAAACCAAGCCCCACACCGGCAGCGCAAGGCGTCGCCTGCTGCGACATCGTGAATCGCGGCGGCGTGTACGACAATGGCAAGATCTTTTACAACACGCTGGATGATCAGACAGCTGCCGTTGACGCAAATAGTGGAAAAGAAGTCTGGAAGGTCCGGCTCGGCGACATCAATAAAGGCGAAAGTATTACGATGGCGCCGCTTGCGGTAAAAGGGAAGATTTTAGTCGGCAATAGCGGCGGCGAATTTGGCATCCATGGCTGGCTATCCGCGCTGGACGAAAATACAGGAAAGATTGTTTGGCGCGCTTACAATACGGGTCCGGACAAAGACGTGCTCATTGGTCCCCGCTTTCATCCTTTCTACGCAAAGGATCGCGGACAGGATTTGGGTGTAAAAACATGGCCGCCGGATGCATGGAAAATCGGCGGCGCCGGAGTTTGGGGTTGGATATCCTACGACCCCGACCTTAACCTCATCTATTACGGAACGGCAAATCCAGGTCCCTGGGATGCTGACGCTCGTCCGGGTCGAAATGAATTCAGTGCGGGAATTTTCGCTCGCAACCCTGACACGGGTGAGGCGGTGTGGTTTTATCAGTACAGTCCGCACGATCTTTATGACTACGACGCGGTAAACGAAAACATCCTCCTTGATCTTCCGATAAACGGCAGCACGAGAAAGATCATTCTTCATCCCGAGCGAAATGGGTACGTCTATGTCATGGATCGTGCCACGGGTGAAGTTCTTTCGGCGAATCCCTTTGCCCCTATCACGACAACGCGAGGAGTGGACTTAAAGACCGGAGAATTGCAATACGTTAAAGAGAAAACTCCCATTACAGGCAAAGTAGTGCGAGGACTTTGCCCGACCGCACCCGGAGCAAAGGATTGGCAGCCTTCGGCGTTTTCCGCACACACGGGCCTTCTTTACATCCCGCACCAAAACTTGTGTATGGATAAGGAAGATGTGACTCCAAACTATATAGCGGGAACGCCGTATGTGGGTTCCAACGTTCGCATGTACAACGCGCCACCGGGTGACCATGGCGGCGAGCTTACGGCTTGGGACCCTTTAACCGGGAAAATCGTCTGGAATATTCCCGACAAATTTCCGGTGTGGAGTGGAGCTCTGGCTACCGCCGGCGATGTCGTTTTCTATGGCACGCTGGAAGGCTGGTTTCGCGCAGTAGATGCAAACAGTGGGAAGGTGCTGTGGCAATTCAAAACAGGTTCAGGAATCATCGGGCAACCCATTACTTATCGGGGGCCTGACGGAAAACAGTACGTAGCAATTCTTTCCGGAGTAGGCGGCTGGGCGGGGGCCGTAGTTTCTGGCGGGCTGGATACTCGGGACCAAACGGCAGCCTTAGGTTTCGCGGGCGCCGTTGCCGAACTTCCAAAATATACGACGGCAGGAGGAATGCTTTATGTATTTGAGCTGCCATAGCGCATTGATCATAAGCATTTTGTTCGCGGCCAGCTTTGGCTTCGCACAGGAGAATGAGCTTAAAGTGTGCGCCGATCCCCATGATCTGCCTTTTTCCAATCAAAAACAGCAAGGCTTTGAGAACAAAATTGCCGAGCTCGTCGCCCAGGATCTTCATGCGAACTTGCATTACGTTTGGCAAAGGATGGGGAAGGGGTTTGTCCGCGAATACATCGACAATTCCACCTGCGATTTATTGATTGGAATTCCCGCCGGTTATCGCGCTCTTCTCACGACTGCGCCCTACTACCGCTCTACTTACGTTTTTGTCGTGGCGCGTAATCAGAAGCTTGTTCCAGTCTCGTTGAATGATCCGGTTTTACGCGAGATGAAAAAGATTGGGGTGCAGGTTTTAGACGACGACTATACGCCGCCAGCGGAGGCGCTCGCCCGTCGCGGCATGCAACAGGAGATTGTGGGTTTTCAGACGCTGGGCGCTGGCGCGAGCAAAATTATGGGATCTGTAGCGCAACACAAAATTGATAGCGCCATTGTATGGGGCCCGTTCGCTGGATACTACGTCAAGCGGTTTCCTGGGACTTTACTTCTGAATCCGGTAAGCCCAGAAGTGGACCCTCCAGGATTGCCATTTACCTTTGCGATCTCGATGGGGGTGCGCAAGGGAAATACAGAATTGAAATTTCAGTTGGAGCAAGTGCTGGAACGCCGGCGGCAAGATATCCGGCGGATCCTGGAAAACTACGGTGTTCCGCAATTGGCGCTTGTATCGCAGACACCAACGAGCGAGTGATGCGATTCAGTTTTCTATTTTCGATCATTTTAACTGCGACGCTTGTCTTATGCGCATGCTCGCGGGAACAGCGCACATTCCGCAATCCTCCACCATTCGAACAGACTTTAAATACGATTCAAGTGAGCGGATTGAACCCGGGCGCGAATCCTATCGCGACGCCCGCGCCACCGAATACGTATGAGGAGAGTGCATATGCCACTGCCGAGGGCCAGAAACTTTTTGATCAGTTCAACTGCTCAGGATGTCACTTCCACGGAGGGGGTGGCATCGGACCGCCACTCATGGACAATAACTGGATCTACGGCAGCGAGCCGGGAAATGTTTTTGCAACCATCATGCAAGGCCGGCCAAATGGCATGCCTTCTTTTCGCAACCGCATCCCCGAATCGCAAGCCTGGGAAATAGTGGCATACGTGCGTTCGTTGAGCGGCCTCTTGCCGAAGGACGTTTCTCCCGGGCGGGCGGACGACATGAACGCCTATCCATCCCCCCAATCCATGCCCAAACAAACTCCAATTGGAGTCACGGGAAACCCGGAACAACCCTGAGAATTATGTTCGGTTTTTCTCCATCAACGAATCGTCCTGCTCTGACGGCGTTCTATCAAGCTGCCTCACTCAATCCGGGTCAGCATTCGGCTTTGCACGCTGCTGCGCCGCAGGCCGCGCACATCGAATGGCTCTATTGGGCGATCTTTTGGATATGTTTCGGCGCCTTCGTTCTAACGGTCGCTGCATTCGCGCGCGGCTCTGCTCGCACATACATTCCACAGGCTGAGCCGTTGCCGCCGATTAAGGAACATCCCAACGATCGCAAAGCGGTTTGGTGTGTCGGAGGGGCAATCGCGGTGACCGTGCTCTCTTTATTTGCAGTGCTTTTTATGAGCGTCGTCACGGGCAAACAGGTGGAGGGTGCAACCGCGGAAAGAAATGTTTTGACCATCCAAATCACCGGCCACCAATGGTGGTGGGAGGCGCAATATCCAAATTCCCAGGCTGACCAAACTATCACCACTGCCAATGAAATTCATGTTCCAGTCGGTCGACGCGTGATGGTCCTCACCAACTCCGCCGATGTAATTCATAGCTTTTGGGCGCCGAGCATCACGGGTAAGCGCGATCTGGTTCCTGGATATTCATCAGCTTTTGCTTTTCAAGTGGACAAGCCGGGAAGCTATCACGGGCAGTGTGCTGAATTTTGTGGACTGCAGCATGCCCACATGGGATTCGCGGTGATCGCGGAGCCCGAGGATCAATTTGAAGAGTGGGAAAGGCAACAAATCGCGCCAGCACGCGATCCATCTACCCCGGAGGAACTCCGCGGACGTCAGGTTTTTCTCACTCACGCATGTGTCATGTGTCACACACTTCGCGGCACCGACGCGGCATCCCGGGTCGGCCCTGATCTCACGCACATTGCCAGCAGGAAGATGATCGCAGCTGAGACTTTACCGAATACTCGCGGAGCCTTGGCGGGATGGATTTCCGATCCGCAGATCATTAAGCCGGGAAATCGTATGACGCCCAATCCCATGCAGCCGGATGATCTTCAAGACCTCATCACTTATTTGGGAAGTTTGCAATGAGGATTGCACACTATGGCAATTAGCGAACCCATTGTCGTACCAAAACGCGACGATGTTGAGCGATTGGCGCAAGCGTGGAGGCAGCCTTCCGGTTTTCGGGGATGGTTCAGCAATGTACACCACACCGCCATCGGCACGCGCTACATGGTGACAGCATTCATATTTCTTGGTTTGGGCGGAATTCTCGCTGGTCTGATGAGGATCCAACTCGCGCAGCCGGAAAATGGATTTTTAAGTCCGGATACCTACAATCAGTTTTTCACCATCCACGGCAGCACCATGATTTTTTTGTTTGCCGTGCCCATGATGTTTCAGGGATTTGGGCTGTATCTGGTCCCATTGATTTGCGGAACTCGGAATATTGCCTTTCCCCGTCTTGCCGCCTTCAGCTACTACATGTATTTAGGCGGAGGCATGCTTCTTTGGATTGGACTCCTCACTAATACTGGAGCCGATGCGGGATGGTTCAGCTATGTTCCGCTTGCAGGTCCTGCATTTTCGCCCGGCAAGCGCGTTGACTTCTGGGCACAGATGATTACATTCACGGAAGTCTCCGCGCTCGCAACCGCGGTCTGTATTGCTGTGACGATTCTGCGGCATCGCGCCCCGGGAATGACTTTAAACCGCATGCCGATCATTTTGTGGGAAAAATTGGTGATCTCTTTCATGATCATCTTTGCCATGCCATCGATCATGGTTGTAAGCGGCATGCTGCTACTGGATCGTTTGGTCGGAACACAATTCTTTAACCCCGCCGAAGGAGGAGACGCCCTGCTCTACCAGCACCTGTTCTGGTTTTTTGGGCATCCCGAGGTATACATAATTTTTCTGCCGGGAACTGCGATCGTCTCTACGCTGGTTCCCGTGTTCACGCGACGCCACATCTTTGGTTATACGTGGATCATTGTGTCGGTCGTAGCCACAGGATTTCTGGGGTTCGGAGTCTGGGTGCACCACATGTTTGCGACTGGCATTCCACAGATGAGCGCCAGCTTCTTCACTGCCGCAAGCCTGATCATTGTGATTCCCACCGCAAGCCAGTTTTTCTGCTGGGTCGCGACCATCTGGAACGGGCGGTTGCAGCCACGAATTCCGATGCTTTGGATTTTCGGCTTCTTTTTTGTCTTTCTGATTGGAGGGCTCTCGGGAGTCATGCTGGCTTCCGTGCCTGTGGATTGGCAAGTCCACGATACATTTTTCGTCGTAGCTCATTTTCACTACGTTCTCATCGGAGGTGCGCTGTTCCCCATGTTTGCCGGACTTTATTACTGGCTTCCTAAAATTACCGGCAGAATGATGAACGGCGCGATGTGCCATTGGCATTTCTGGTTATTTTTCATTGGTTTCAACCTGACATTTTTCACCATGCATTTTCTCGGCCTGCGCGGTATGCCACGCCGTATTTATACCTACAGTCCGGACATGCACTGGAACGGACTGAATATGCTGGCAACTTGCGGCGTGGTATTCATGACAGCGGGATTGATTGTTTTTCTGGTGAACTTTTTCCATAGCAAAACGTATGGGAAGCTTGCAGGAAATAACCCTTGGGCCGCGGGCGGTCTGGAATGGGCGACGCCATCGCCGCCTCCTCATTACAACTTCGCCGAACTTCCCACCGTCAATGGACGGGAAGCTTTGTGGGATGCGGAGCCCGATCAGCCAATCGTTGTCGGGTTGCGCGACGATGTGCCTGAAGTGCTGGTAACGAACACTTTGGACTCTGATCCCGAATACAAAGAGGAAGCAGCTGGGCCAAGCATATGGCCGTTCTTGACTGCTTTCGCCGTTTCAGCCGCCTTTGTAGGTTCCATTTTTACCGCGTGGGCAATTCCTGTGGGCGCGCCGCCCGTCATTGTTACTTTGATCGGCTGGCTGTGGCCGCGAGGTCATTCGCCCAGTCCACACCTTGAGGCCGCAAAAAGGTTGGGCCATGGATAGAACTCTTCGCGCCCGGCCCGTACTAGACGTTTCGGCACTGCCGCGCGTTGCCTTTGGCTCTAAGAACGTAACCTGGCTCGCGAATGTCCTGTACATGTTGATCGAAGGCACAATGTTCGCCCTTCTCATCGCGAGCTATTTTTATTTGCGCGCGCGCTCCACTGATTGGCCTCCGGGAACCTCTCCACCGTATTTATGGTTCGGCGTAGCCAATAGCATTTTGCTTTTGATCAGCATTGTTCCTGCCTATTGGGTAAAGAAAAGCGCCCCCCTCGGCGACCGCGCAAAGGTGCGGCTCGGACTATTGGTTTTATCGTTATTCGGCGTGGCGAGCATTTTGGTGCGCATCTATGAATTTACCGGACTCAACTGCCGCTGGTCCGACAATGCTTACGCTTCATGTGTGTGGGTATTGATCGGCATGCACTCCGGCCACCTCGTTACGGAGTGGATTGAGACGCTTACGTTGCTGGGGATTTCCTTCACCGACAAAATGGAAGGTACCAGGCTCGCGGATGCCGCCATCAATTCGGATTATTGGTACTTCGTCGTAATCAGCGGATGGATCGTAAATTTTATTATCTACGCCGCGCCGCGATTTTTGTAAAAGCTTATGGCACAAACCTCGCAGACAATCCGGAAAGGAGAGACGCCCATTCAATTGTGGTGGAGTCTGATCGCCGGATTTGTGGCCTTCGGTGGCGATTTAGGAATCAGTTATGTATTGCAGCAGCACGCTTGTTCTAGCGCTGATTTTTATCTTTTGCATGTAGTCACATGGATCGCTTTTGTCACTGCCATCAGCGGTTTCGTCATGGGATGGCGGATTTTTCGAATGCTGCCGGAGAGCGTGACGGAACGCGGTAGAGAATCCCACGACCGAGCACACTTTCAGGCGCTCCTCGGGATGGGATTCAGTCTGTTTTTTGCTCTCGCCATTGTTGCCAATGGCGTGCCTCGCTGGATTTTGGATCCTTGCAGTTGATTCATGAATACTTCACTAAAATTCGTTTCTGCCGCATGCGCTTCGCTGTTGTTGGCGCCACCCGCCTGGGCCAAAGCGGATTCAGCGCCTGGCAATATGCCGGGCTGGACTTGGCCCACATTCATTATTCTTCCGCTGCTCCTCATGCTTGGGGCTTATGCCTTCGGACTTCTGAAAATGTTGCGAGGCCGGGCTCGCGGGAGTGTGCGGCTCTGGTCAGTGCTCTTCTTTATCTCCGGTTGGTTTTCGTTGTTGATCGCGCTCGATTCCCCGATTCATGAGTTGGGCGAACAACTCTTCTGGGTGCACATGACGCAGCACGAAATCATGATGGTCATCTCTGCGCCGCTGCTTGTTCTCGGAAAACCTTTTGTTACTTTCTTATGGGCCATTCCAAAAAGTTGGAGAGAAAACTGGGGAGTATTTAGCAAATGGCGGCCTGTAAAAGCAGGCTGGAAAATCATTGCTGCCCCGCTCATGGCATGGATCCTGCACGCTCTCGCGCTTTGGGGATGGCACGCCCCGATTCTGTTCGATGCGACACTGACCAGCGATTTCCTGCATTCACTTCAGCACGTCAGTTTTCTGGGAACGGCGCTTTTGTTCTGGTGGGCGCTCATTTATGAGCATCGGGGATTGGGCTACGGGGGAGCGCTCCTATATGTGTTTACTACCGCGGTGCACACAAGCATTCTGGGAGCCTGGCTTACATTTTCGAGCCGCGCATGGTATGCGCCCTATTCTGCTACCGCGCCCGCATGGCATATAAGCGCGCTCGAAGATCAGCAACTGGGCGGTCTCATTATGTGGATTCCCGCTGGCACCTTGCTCGTAGTCGTGTCGCTTGTGCTGCTAGTGAAGTGGATGGCCGAATCAGACCGGCGCTGGAAACACAGCCGCGCTGCGGCAGTTATTTCTGGGTCACTTCACACTCGCGCAGAAATCCTGGCCAGCCAAGGAGTTTCCGATGTTCGCTAACCGAATCTCGATTGTTCGGGACGCCTCGAATCACTGGATTTTGATTGGCGTGTTTGTATGTACGGGGCTTCTCACCGCATGTAGGAGCACTTCTCATGACCTCGCCCTGGAGTCCCGCCTTTGGACCGGCGGAGGAGACGCGCACGCAGGCCGCGTCGAAATCAGGAAATACGGATGCGAGACCTGCCATACCATTCCCGGGGTTCCTGGCGCGCACGGCCTCGTAGGGCCACCGCTTACGGGAATCGGCAATCGTTCTTATATCGCGGGAGAACTTCCCAACACACCTGCAAATCTCATGCATTGGATCCAGCACCCGCATTCTGTCGAAGTGCATACCCTCATGCCTGAGATGGGAGTTACTGAAAACGACAGTCGTGACATCACGGCTTATTTATATACGCTGCGTTAGCTGAATTCAGAAAGGGCGAATGTTATGAATAAAAATTCCGCACTGTTTCCCGTTTTGATTGCATTAATTTTTTGGGCCGCGAATTCTTATGGACAAAATCCCTACGACTGCTCAAAGCTTCCCGATCATTCAAAGCTAAAAACCGCGTTAATGCAGGCCGTAAAAGCTGGCAAAGCGGGCAATGGCGGACTTGGAAACCAAGAATGGGGAGCAGTCGTCAATCGCGACGGTATAGTCTGCGCGGTCGTTTTCACCGGACCCAATCGCGGAGTGGAATGGCCGGGGAGCCGCTTGATTGCGGCAGAAAAAGCGAACACTGCCAATGCATTCAGCACCAATGATTTTGCGCTCTCCACCGGCAATTTGTATGCAGGTGCACAGCCGGGCAGTTCGCTTTACGGAATCTTGATGGGACCGAATCCTGCCACTGCGTTTGCGGGGAATCCCGGTGATTTCGGTCAGCCAAACGATCCCATGACAGGCAAAGCTATCGGTGGCGTGATCGTCTTCGGAGGAGGGCTCCCGCTCTATTCGAATGACGGAAAAATCGTAGGTGCCCTCGGCGTAAGCGGAGATACAGCCTGTGCGGACCATGTAGTGGCGTGGAAAACCCGCCATACTTTAGGTCTCGACGCCATTCCCATGGGAGTGGCTCCAGGCCCAAGTGACAACTTGATTTTCGATATTCAAAACGGCGTGAGCGCCAGCGGTTTCGGCCATCCTGATTGCAAAGCCGGAAACCCCAGCAAAGACATTATCGAGAACTTGGAAAAAAGCGAGCCGGTCGGACCGCATCACTAGGCTTGCTCTTCAACGAAATCAAAACAACCGGGCATCACCAATGAAAGGAACGCTTCCGAGATTGATAAACCCGGTCACTCGCTAGCATAATTCCGCCAACGGGGATCGTGCCCTCTTTCCGCACCGAAAATGCAGCTATCTTCGACCAGTCATGGTGGCGAGTGCAATTTATTTTTAGCAGTCACTAATCCGGCCGATACCTTCCACAACAGAGTTCTATCGTCTTTTGCGCCGAAATTGCTGGGTACAAGTCCACTGAACGCCGTGATGGAAGCGCGGCGATCTGGTGGGGAATCATGCACACGCTGCGTCAGGTGGTCTATGGGAAGGGTTAACGGGAGAAGGCTGCAAGCCCACTCTTGATATCCGGGTGAAGGGTAGCCGCCACCCAAGTGTCTCGAGCGAACGTCGACACCAATGTGATCCGGCAACCTTGACTGGTCGCTAGGAAGGCCGACCACTCTGAAAACGCATGAGTGCATTCTGAACATCTTGAAGATCTGACGTGCGCTTTTCCAATTCACTGCCGTAAATTTTCGCGCATTCATAAAGACGCGCATTCTGAATGGCGGCAGCGGCGGGGATGGCAAGAGACCTGGCCAAGCGTTGATGCTCCGCTGTGAAACGGTGAGGTGCAGAGCTACCCGTGCACAGTAATCCCAAAACTCTGTGCGAAGCGATCAGTGGTATACACAGCCACGATCGTATTTCGAACTGTTTTGTTAATGAACGCCATTCGGAG
>DASXCC010000233.1:0-6805 GCA_036491415.1 Terriglobales bacterium
TCCGACGGTTGGTTATGCTGCGACCTTGGGAGCGCTTGGTGCAAACGGTGCTTCGCCTTGCGTAGCTGCTTCGACGAGCGCTTGCTTGATCGACGACAACCTTGCGTCTAAGGGAACTGTGGCGCCTGGCAAGAGCGGTTATCTGTACAAAGCGGTTGGCACTACTTCTACCTATGAAGCTGGCGCGTGGCCTGTAACGACCGGTTCGACTGGCACGAAGACCTACTGCTCGGTTGAAGATGCAGTGGTTCGCGTTGATACCGCTGGAACGTCTGGCGATCCTGGCGCCGCTGCTTGTGCATTGTTGCCTGGCCTTGCTAACTAATACTTAGCCATCCGGCAGAATAAAATTTCAAGGGACAGAGTTAAACTCTGCCCCTTGATTTTTTTTGTTTGCCGAAATCCTACCTAAGCAAATATCTACGGATCATTTTCACTGATGACAGAATTTGTCGTTCTTTATCCTATCTTTCGGCAAACAGGCCGGCACACGACAATAAAGAAATCTCCTGGCGTGCCGATGTGATTGTATTTAATAGGAGTCCACGATTACCTGAGATAAACACAAAAGGACCGAAATGGCATTGTAACTGCATTCTAATTTGTAAGAATGAACCTTTAACTAGGCTCGGGACATCGAGGAAAGAAGCGTTAAGTGAAGAAGAATCGTGGATTCTCACTAATTGAGTTGCTGATCGTGGTCGCAATCATCCTGTTGATTGCAGCCATTGCGATTCCCAATTTCTTGCGGGCAAGAATGGCAGCGAACGAATCTGCAGCTGCCAGTGGAATTCGTACAATCAATACCGCCGAGTTGTCTTATCTGAATACATATCCGACATCCGGCTATGCGAGCATCGCATCATTGGGCTCCGGAGGGGTTTCCCCTTGCGTGGCATCTACGGCTACAGCCTGCCTGATCGACGACAATCTTGCCGTAAAAGGAACTGTACTGCCAGGAAAGAGCGGATACATTTATTCGGGAAGCGGTTTGATGACAACCTATTTTGCCGAGACTCATCCAGTTGTACAAAATGTGACGGGAGTTCGGAGTTTTTGCTCGATTCAGGATGCAACGGTACGCGTAAATACGGACGGAGGAGCAATCGCCTCCTTGGCAGCTTGCAGCGCGCTGCCCGGACAAAATTAAAGAATTGCTGAAGGCCTCGGGGGAGGGCTTAAGCAACAGAGGGAACAGTATGAAAATACTGTTCCCTCGATTACTTTGGAGACGACGTATTGGCGATGTGACTGTTACGACAAGGCTTAACTGTGCTTAAATTTTAGTATGGCCACTGCGTTCGCAGAACTGAAACACGTCTCCGGATCTGGAGAGAGCCTTTTCAGTTCACAACGCCATCGCAAGGTCATTGTTTCCCTTCTGTTGGTGCTATTCACTTTATTAATCTACAACCCGGTTGTTCATAATGGGTTTGTTAGTTTTGACGATCCGGGATATCTCACCACTAACCGTCATATTCATTCGGGACTGACTTGGGACACCGTCAAATGGGCGTTTTCGAGTACAAGTCAGGCAAACTGGCATCCACTCACTTGGATTTCTCATGCGCTCGATTGGCAGCTTTTCGGTGACAAACCGGCAGGTCATCATTACGTCAACGTTCTGCTGCATGCCATTTGCACAATTCTTCTCTTTCTCTTTTTCGAGAACACGACCAGGCAGGTTTGGAAGAGTGCTGTTTTAGCCACACTTTTCGCCGCGCATCCCATGAATGTGGAATCCGTAGCCTGGGTTTCCGAAAGAAAAAATGTTTTATGTACGATCTTTTTTCTATTGGCCCTTTTGGCGTATCGCGCCTATGCGTACCAGCCCAGTGTGAAACGTTATTTGCTTGTGGCGTTCTGGTTTGCACTCGGTCTCATGTCGAAACCGATGGTGATTACTCTTCCCTTTGTGCTGCTGCTGCTGGATTATTGGCCGCTGGGACGGATGAATTTCTCGGGCGATATCACCCATGGGTCGTCTCCTGAAGTTAATGGAATTCCAGCGCCTCCCAAAAGATCTTTTGCGCAGTTGATTCTGGAAAAGCTCCCTCTTTTTGTACTCGTAGCGGGAAGCGCTGCCATCACCATGGTCGCCCAAAAAGGCGGCGGCGCAATGCGCTACGAAGTTTCCTCGCTCGCGCGCGTAATGAATGCCTTGGTTTCATACGCCCGATACGTAGGAAAGGCGTTTTGGCCCACAAATCTTTCCCCGATGTATCCTCACACGGGAAATGCGATTCCGGTATGGGAAGTAATTGCCGCCAGCTTATTCCTACTCGCGATAACGTGGATCGCGCTCAAGTTTTCTCAGCATCGCTACTTCATCGTCGGATGGCTTTGGTTCCTGGGCACGCTTATACCTGTGATTGGATTGGTGCAGGTTGGCGATCAGGCAATGGCCGACCGGTACGCGTATTTGCCATATATCGGCTTGTTCGTAATGGCAGTTTGGGGTATCGCAGATTGGGCGCGGGAAAGACGCATCCCAAATGTTTTTCTCGTGGCCGCCGTAGTTGTCATGTTGCCTGCGCTCGCCATTGCCACTCACAAACAAATCAGTTACTGGCATGACAGCATGACTCTCTGGTCACATACTTTAGAAGTTACAAAGAATAATTATATTGCTCATGACAACATCGGAGTCGCACTCTTAGAAGAAGGCAGACTTCAGGAAGCGAAAGCGCATTTTCAGGCGGCAATCGACATTAATCCTCGTGACGCTTTCAGCCAATTGAACATTGGAGTTTGTGAGAAAGACGAAGGCGATACGAAAGACGCGATCAAGCACTATCAGTCTGCCCTTGAACTTTCATCTGATCCCACATTACGGTCCGTAACGCTGGGCGATTTGGCGGTTATATATCGTAGAGATAGAGATTATCGCCAAGCACAATCGACCTATGCACAAGCTTTGGAATTGGACCCTGAAAATGTTTTTGCGCTCACAGGCATGGGGCTGACTATGCAAAAGATAGGAAATCTTCCTTCTGCCACCGACTATTATGCTAAAGCTACGGAGGTTTCTCCCTCTGACGTCGGTTATTTACTGCTCGCGCAATCTCTTGAAAAAATAGGTCAACACGAACAAGCGCAGGCAGCTTTGACGGAAGCCGCAAAAATATCAGAAAATTTTGATGTTGCACGTCAGACCGTGCAGGCAACATTGCAGTAATTTGAAATAAAAAATCAATTTCTAAAGATCCTTAAAACCATGTTCGCGATCGAAATTCTGGGTCTCGAAAAAACTTATAACGTGGGCTTTTGGCGCAAGCGGCCTAAAGTCGCGCTCAAGCCACTCCACTTGAATGTGGAGCACGGGGAGATTTTTGGCTTTCTCGGTCCCAACGGCGCGGGTAAAACTACTACTCTGAAAATGCTCATGGGACTTATGTTCCCCACAAGTGGCTCTGCCCGCATTTTAGGCATGGACTTCAACGACCCTCAGGTGAAGGCTCAGGTTGGCTTTCTGCCGGAGCGGCCTTACTTCTATGACTATTTAACTGCACAAGAGCTGCTCGATTATTACGGACAGCTTTCCGGTGTTTCTGCGCACGATCGTTCCAGAAAAATTGGCGAACTGTTGCATAAAGTTGGATTGCAGGATGCCGCCCATGTGCAACTCCGCAAATTTTCCAAAGGCATGTTGCAGCGCGTGGGAATCGCACAGGCCATTCTTCACGATCCCAAAGTTGTTTTTTTCGATGAACCAATGTCCGGCCTCGACCCAATGGGTCGACGTGAAGTCCGCGATTTGATGGAGCAGCTTAAGCACGAAGGAAAAACAGTTTTCTTCTCCACCCATATTCTTGCCGACGCGGAAGCCCTCTGCGATCGAGTCGCTATTCTCAATCAAGGCGAACTGAAAGGCGTAGGCGCAGTCGCATCGCTCACCGCCGGAGTAAAAGGGAAGATAGAAATTGTATGGCACGGTATTCAGATACCTGCGGCCATCAAGGCGATTGGTGCAGAATGCCACGTCACTGGCGATACAACGCGCGCCGTCCTTTCGGAAGAACAACAGGACAACGCCATTGACATTCTTCGACGAGAAAAACTGCGGCTTGTTTCAGTCGTGCCAGTGCGCAAATCTCTGGAAGATTACTTTGTACAACAGGTCGGGCCCGCAAAAAATGGGGCATCCGCATGACCCGCCGAATTTTCTATATCGCAACCAATACTTTCCGTGAAGCGGTACGTGACCGCGTGCTCTACAACCTGGTCGCATTCGCCATCCTTATGACGGGCGGCGCGATTCTCGTCGGCCAGGTCTCCATCGGAATTGAGCGCCTGGTTGTGGTGAACTTAGGTCTTACTGCAATTTCATTGTTTGGGATTGTGATCGCAATCTTTATTGGAATCGGGCTTGTTTCCAAAGAAATCGAAAAGCGGACTCTCTACACCATCCTGTCCCGCCCGGTAAGGCGATGGGAATTCATCGCCGGCAAATTCTTCGGCCTCACGGGAACGTTAATTGTGAACACGTTCTTCATGGGAATTGGCGTTTTCGGCGCACTGTTGTATGTGGCCCATCACTTTCAAAAATCGGACGCATGGGTTTTAGTCGCCCTGTATTTCATCGTACTGCAATTTATAATCATCACTTCCATCACGCTCTTTTTCTCATCTTTTTCTTCTCCGCTTTTATCTGCCGTCTTTGCGTTTTCGTTATTTGTGATCGGCACATTTTCTGAAGATCTCCGCGGCTTCGCTTCTGTTTCTTATGGACTTACAAAATGGTTCGCCACCTCGGCCGCCTATCTTGTGCCCAATATTTCCGCGTTGAATGTAATCACGTCTGTGGCCCACGCAGAGCCCGTTCCTGTAAGCCTGATTCTTTACAATACAGGATATGCCCTGCTCTATGCCGCAATGGCAGTATGCGGCGCAGTCCTGATTTTTGAGCGGCGGAATTTGAAATGAGCTCCACGCGGAAAACCACCTGGGTCGCGACTTCCCTGCTTATTGCATGCCTTGCTGGATCTTCTTTGCTCCTGCATAAAACAGATACCCTCCGCTCGGGTTCCACGCTGCGCGAAGTTTTATATATCACGTCTCCAAGAGAGGCGAAGCGCATAAGCCTTGGCTACGACGGGCTTTTGGCCGACATCTATTGGACGCGCGCTGTGCAGTATTTTGGCAGTCACCATGCCCAACAAGCGCAGGAGTATAAATTACTCGCACCTCTGCTTAACATTACGGCTGCCCTCGATCCTCATCTAACCGTAGCCTATGAATTTGGCTCGACATTCCTTTCTACCAAACCGCCGAACGGCGCTGGCGAACCCGCGGAAGCGGTGAAACTTGTCGAGTATGGGATCGAAAATAATCCCAATGATTGGCACCTTTATTACAACCTTGGATTTATTTATTACCTGGAATTAAAAGACCCTGCAAAGGCAGCCGACGCTTTTTCCCGTGGCTCGAAAATTCCCAATGCGCATCCCTGGTTGAGGGTTTTAGCTGCGCGTATGGCGGACAACGCAGGCGACGAGGAAACCGCGCGCATGATGTGGAGCGCCGCTTACCAGACTAGTCAGGACAAAAATGTCCGGGAAAATGCCGCAGCCCATCTTCGAGCCATGGATGTCGATTCCACGGTACCGGCGCTTGAAACGCAAGTGAGGAGGTATACGGCAATCAACGGTCACACGCCATCCAGCTTTATGGATTTAGTGTCCACCGGATTGCTACTCCAAATCCCTATCGATCCGACGGGCAAGCCATACAAATTAATGCCGAACGGAGAAGTTGAAGTAAGCGTTCCAGAAGACTTGCCTTTTATCAAACAAGGACTTCCCGAAGGTTATACAGAAAAGCAAAACAAGTTTCTTCCTTCAGATTAATTTATTTTTGCGCCACTCCGAGAAGCTGCAGGAATGCATACTGGCCAGCGCGATGAAGTCCATCGAAAATGAAGTACCCGGTTGGCCATGCCGAAATCGCTATATTTATGTGATAACGGCTTCGCCGCGCCAATGGTTGCGAGCGCGAGCAATCTGCTGCTAGCCTTCCCACATGAGCAGCGAAGAAACCTCGACAACATCAACTGAGTTCACGCCCACAAAAAAGACACGAGTCACTCGCAAGCCCGATCGCGCACGCTACGATCGCGAGACGGTGTACAGCATTCTCGATCAGGCCTTTGTGTGCCACATCGCTTTCATCGCGGAAGGACTGCCCATCGTGGTGCCTACGAACTATGTTCGCGTTGGCGACAAGCTTTTTCTGCATGGATCCATGGCAGGACGCATGATGAAGACTCTCGCCAGTGGCGCGCCGTTCTGCCTGAGCGTGACGTTGCTCGATGGCATCGTCTTCGCTCCCACGGCAACCGGGCACTCTATAAATTACCGTTCGGTTGTGATCATGGGCAAAGCAGAAATGGTCGAAGGCGCCGGAGCAAAAATGGCTGCCATGCGCGATTTTGTCGAGTATGTTCTGCGAGGGCGCTGGGCCACTGTACATCCGCCGACCGAACAAGAGCTGAAAGGAACCATGATTTTGGCCGTCCCCATCGAAGAAGCTTCGGCAAAAGTTCGCACAGGTTTCGCGGTGGATGATGCCCAGGAATATTCCAGCGGCGCATGGACGGGAGTGCTCCCTTTCAAATGGACGCCGGGCTCACCCATTGCTGATCCTCGCGGAAATCAATCCGCGCCAATTCCCGAAAACATTCAGAACTATAAACGGCCACAGTAGGACGGTAGGTTGGAAATTATTTTCCCTGAAGTGCTTTCATCTCCGACCATATCCTCGATGCCGCATGAGGGTTGTTTTCGATTCCCTTACCATTGCTCGG
>DASXCC010000234.1:0-7404 GCA_036491415.1 Terriglobales bacterium
GATATCCTTCCATACTAAATCTCCTGATTGCTGCAGGCGGGTCAGCTCTTCTTTAATGGGAACAATCTGAAAATCCTTTATGTCTTGCAGGCAGGCGTTCACGACTTGTTCGTTTTCTTCCGGCTCAAGCGAGCAGGTTGAGTAAACGAGCTTGCCGCCCGGACGTACATAGTTCATGGCAGCGCGGAGAATTGCGATCTGGCGCGCTTGCAAATCAGCGAGGTCTTCTGGCTTGAGCTTCCATTTGATTTCAGGATTGCGCGCGAGGGTTCCGGTGCCGGAGCACGGGACGTCGGCGAGGACGCGGTCGAATTCTGCCTGATACGGAAGGTTGAGCGCGTCTGCGGTGACGACCTGGACGTTTGGCTGCGGCGCAAGTTTGCGCAGGAGTTCGGCACGGTGCGGATGCAGTTCTGCGGCAACAATTTCTGCCGAGGGCAAGCGCGTGGCGATGGCGGCGGTCTTGCTGCCCGGAGCGGCGCAGCAGTCGAGAATGCGGTGACCGTCGCCCATGCCTATTCCAACGAGAGCGGCTACTAGTTGCGAGCCTTCGTCCTGGATGGCGATTTTGTGGTCAAGAATTGCCGCGCTTAGATCTCCGCTGGTTACAGTACGCGCATTTTTCAGTAGCGTTCCGGGAGCGAGTTCGACGCCTTGTTGAGCCAGCAGGGTTTCGTCTTCGGGGCTGCTCAGGCGCAACGTGGTGGTGGGAATGCGCTGATCGTATTCGCAGATTGATTTTGTGTTGGCGTCGCCGAGATTTTCTATCCATCGTTCCACCAGCCATTTGGGATGGGCCAGCGCGGATGATAGATACGCAATGCCTGTCAGCTGGGCGGCGTGAGGATCGTACGCGACGGATTTTACTTTGCGCATGACCGCGTTGACCAAACCGGCAGCAGAAAACTTTTTAGCGTGCTTCACCAACTCAACTGTTTCATTCACGGAGGCGTGGGCTGGAATTTTGCTGAGGAATTGCTTCTGGTAAACGCCCATGCGCAGGGCGATGAGAACTTCGAGATCGAGTTTGCGGAACGGCGTGAAGCTGAGACGGGCGATGGCTTCGTCCAGCACGGAGCGCCAGCGCAGCACACCCATGACGATTTCGGTGGCGAGATTGCGGTCGAGTGGGGAGAGATTATCGAGGATAGATGAATGCAGAAGCTCGTCGGCGTAAGAGGATTCGCGTTCAACGCGGAGAAGAATGTTGAAGGCAGCTAGGCGGGCTGGGGAGATGGGCATGTGTGGAGATTTTACTCTTGCACTCTGTTGGCGCTGCGCGCTTGGCCTGCAGTTCTCTTCATCTCTTCCGACACAGGCAAAAAGCCTTGGCTAGCTCATGAAAAGACCTTGGCAGTTCAAATAAAATCAAAGTGCCACGCTGTCCAAAAGAGCAAAAAGCTCGTTCCGCTATAAATTTACAAAAATCATTGCATTGGTTGACTTTAATTTAGGTCTTTTGTGGAAAAGGGAGAAGCTCCAAATTTTCGTTTTCTCAATAGGCTGGGTAGTGACTCTCTCTATAGGACTTGTTAGTATGAATATGCTTCGATACCACGTCGTTCTTTTCACCATTTTTTTTATAAGCCTACCCGTGTGGGGACAGATCAAGCGGTTCCCGGTTACATCGCCTGCGTCGGCGATTACTATTTCACCTAGCGCGGTCACGTTGACACCTAATGCTGTTGTTCAATTTACAGCAACAAGAACCGGGAATCTCCCCGGCGATGTGAGCTGGTCAGTAAACGCTGGGAGCATAATGAATGGTAGCTATATAGCTCCGCCAGCCATTCCTAATGTTCCGATTGTCGTGACAGCAAGCTGGCAAGGCCTGCAGGCTACCGCTAGCGTTCAGATGATTCAGAATATGATGATTGGAAACATACGGATCATTCAAACGGACCGTCCCGATGCAAAATTTTCTTCGCTCACTGTTGTTCCTGACAAGGAAATACGGTTTATGGCGAAACAGCCTAACGGCATAGATATTCCAGTAATATGGGAAATAAGTAAGGATCCTAGCGACACTGGTCCAATGGGCATACTTGTGCCCGGTGGGGGTGCTCCCACACCTACTGTGAAATACACCATTACACACGTTGATGCAATTACTCCGGCGGCACACACTATAGTCCTTAAAGCTACGCCCGCCGTAGGCAGTGGGTATGCCCCAGCAACATTGAATTTGGTTGTCACTCCGGATGTTTTGATACGGTGCTCACGGCAAGACATTAAAATCTCTCCCAACTGTGATGTAAAGGACTTCAACAGGCTTGCTGGCGGTGCTGGTGAATTAAGATCTCAACCCAACGCAAACCCAGAACCGATATCGCGCAGCATTGCTTCCGCTATTAACTCAGCTAAAACGATGACTTCAGGAAGCGTCATTAGCGCCCAGCTTACAGGTGGTGCTAACGGTTTTAATTGCACAAATTACGACTGGAAAATTGCCGTGCAAGCAGAAGAATCCGCGGGCATCATCGTTTACGATCCCGCTGATGCTGGTTCAGGGATATGCGATCCAGACACTGGCAACTTCATTATCGCCTTGCCGGTCCATGTGCTGTGGGCGGACGTATTTGGATATCATCAGAACCTCGATCCATCGAGGCCTTCGCCGACTCCGCCATCCGACTATAAAGACTGTTTAGGCAAGCCTGCACCACCTACAATTACTCCTTGTGATAAGAATACATCCTGGATTCTTACGCACTTATACAAAGTCGCACCGCTTTATAACCGTTTCATTCCGCCGGGAAATGGTCAGGGATCCATTAATTTTTCGGGAAAAGGCGAAGTGAGCTTCGATGTTCAAGCTGACCCGGCTTACAAAGCGGGTATCGGATGGTTCAATGTTCCTATAGTTTTCGAACGCGGTGCCACCGGATCGAACCTGAATTCTCTTACTTTTGCGGCTGCCTACGATTTTCGCTGGATTAAAAATCCCGATTTACGAGATCCGGATACCGGATTCAGATTTATTGTCAGGAAACCGCAGGTACAGGTCCGGTCAGGAATTGAGGTTTCTCCGAGTCATCCCGGAACAGGTGCTGCCCCAGGTCAATCTCATGACTGGAATTATGTATGGGGAGAAATAATCCGATTTCCCGTGGCCATTAATTTTCATGATCAGCCTTCCTCTTTTACTTTTTATCCGGTCATAGGCGGGGAACAGGGTTGGCATTTAGCCAGCAATTTACCTCAGCATGACCCAATTGTAAGGGGCGTTGCAGGAGCAGATGGCAGCTTCAGGTGGCCTTTCAATACAACACACAACTTTCTGGGGACGACCCCGATTGGATTTGAGGTTCAATACCGTGTCCGCGAGCTTGCATACCAAGAGCCATTTGCGGATTTTGCAGACTTACCACCAAGCAGTACGCCACCACCGTGTCCTAGCAAGCCAGGAATTGTGGCTTCAGTCTCTGGAAAGGGATGCATTGCATCGGAAATACTTTCTTCCAGACCCCGTTCATTTTTTAAGGCAGACACGACAGTCCCTCTCGATCCCTATATTCAATTCAAGGTTTCCGTTTCACGCGGTTCCTTACCGCCAGATTTTTGGAACGTGGGTTGGACGTATACGCTTGGGCTTTCATTCGGCAATCAATTAAGTTCAGAACACTAAATTATTTCGTAATAGTGATCTCTGAAAATGCATTGGGTTAAGACTGAAATCCAACTTCAGCCCAGCCGTTCTGCCGCGACAGGGTGATATCCATTGATGAATTCGCGCGCAGTCAGGGCTTTCTTGCCTTCAGGCTGGATTTGCAGCAGTTGCAGCACGGTGCGCTGGCCGCAGCCGACGAAGAGTTTTTCGTCGCCTACGCGGAGTTCGCCTGCGCCGAGATTCGATGGCGTGTCGTCCGGACGCGCGCTGATGAACTTCAGATTCTTGCCGCGGAATTGCGTATGTGCGCCGGGCCAGGGTTGAAAGCCGCGCAGGCGATTGTGGATCTGAGCGGCGGTGCGGGTGAAGTCGATGAGGCCGTCTTCTTTTTTCAAGATCGGTGCCAGCGTAGCTTGCGAATGGTCCTGCGGAATCGGCTTGATGGTCTGGGCTTCAAGGCCGCGCAGAGTTTCTACCAGCAGATCCGCGCCCAGTTCGGCGAGCGGAGGCGCATAGGTGATGGACGTATCCTCAGGCTGAATCGGCAATTCTTTTTGCAGCAGGATATCGCCGGTATCCAGGCCTTCATTGAGATGCATGGTGGTAACGCCGCTCATGGTTTCACCTTCTGCAATGGCCCACTGAATGGGCGCGGCTCCACGATATTTCGGCAACAACGATGCATGTACATTAATGTTGCCGAAGCGAGGAAGTTCCAGCATCCACGGCGGAATAATGCGTCCGTAACCGACGACGATGATTGCGTCAGGCTGCAAAGCTGTTAACTGCGCGCGGAATTCGTCGTTCTTTTTTATTTTTTCCGGCTGCAGCACAGGCAATCCTAATTTCAGCGCGGACTGTTTTACTGGCGGTGCGGTAAGTTCCATGCCTCGGCCTTGTGGACGATCTGGCTGCGTGACCACCAGTTGAATTTCATATCCGGCAGCAGCCAGGCGCTCAAGCGTGGGCACGGCGAACTGAGGCGTGCCGCAGAAGACCAGCTTCATTCCCACTCGCCGGCGCGCACAAGTTTTTTGATTTTGCGCTTGATCAGGTCACGCTTAAGCGCGCTTACGTGGCTGATAAAGAGGCGTCCGTTGAGATGGTCGGTTTCATGCAGCAAAGCGCGGGCGAGAAGTTCGTCGCCGGTTTTTTCAAACCACTTCCCTTCCAGATCCTGCGCGCGCACGGTGACAACGTTGGCGCGGGTCAGGTTCTCATGAAAATCCGGCAGGCTCAGGCAGCCTTCCTGTCCGGTCTGCTTGCCTTCACGGCCAATGATTTCTGGATTGATCAGCACCAGCTTGGCGTCCGGATCGTCTTTGAAAGTTACGTCAACCACGGCAATACGCTTGCTGATGCCGATCTGCGGCGCGGCCAGGCCAACGCCGTGGGCCGCGTACATGGACTCAAACATATCTTCGACCAGCTTTTTCAGGTCGCTATTAAATTCGGTGATTTCTTCGGCGGGCGTTTCCAGTACCGGATCACCGTACAACACGATTGGATAAATCATTCGTTCTGCTAAAACTCCCGCAATTGTTGTTGATAGCCGGCAAAATTGCGCCGCGTTTCTGTGATGGAATCGCCGCCAAATTTTTCCAGCGCACAGCGCGCCAGCGTGAGCGCGACCATGGCTTCCGCCGCAACGCCGGCGGCCGGAACCACGCAAACATCAGAGCGCTCATACGCTGCTTTTACCGGCTCGCGGGTGGTGAAGTCAACGGAGCCGAGCGGACGGCGCAGCGTAGAAATGGGCTTCAGATATCCGCGGACGAGAATATCTTGCCCGTTGGAGATGCCGCCTTCAATTCCGCCAGCGTGGTTTGACGCGCGCGTAAAGCCGGTGAAATGCGCGCCGTTTTTATCGGCTGATTTATCGGCCGCTTTGTCGTAGCCGATTTCGTCATGCACGGTTGAGCCGAGTGAGAGAGCTGATTCCACGGCGGTACCGATCTCCACGCCTTTCACGGCTTGCAGTGACATAACGGCTTGCGCCAGCAGACCGTCGAGGCGCTCGTCCCATTGGGCGAAGGTGCCGAGGCCTGGAGGAACGTTGTGCGCGACAACTTCAAATACGCCGCCAATGGAGTCTCCGGTGCGCAGAGCGTGGTCCACTTCGGCTTTCATGCGCTGCTCGGATTCAGGGTCAGCGCAGTTGAGCAGCACTTCTTGTTTCGCATGCAGCTGCTGAAGCTGGTCCCAGCTGACTTCAGTGTTGCTCAGCGTGGCTTTGCCCACCGCGATCACGTGACTCAGCACTTCAATGCCCAGCTCGCGCAGAAAAAGTTTGGCGATTGCGCCAATGGCTACGCGCGACGCCGACTCGCGAGCCGAGGCGCGTTCAAGAATGTATCGGGCTTCTGGGAAGTTGTATTTCAGCGCGCCGGCAAGATCGGCGTGTCCCGGTCGCGGCGAGGCGACGCGCTTATGCTTCTCAGGGTCGCCAGCGCCCACGGGCAGAGATTCCTGCCAGTTCTTCCAGTCTTTATTTTCCAGCAGAATCGCAATGGGCGCGCCGATGGTCTGGCCATGGCGTATGCCGGAGATGATGTGGGCTTTGTCAGTCTCAATCTTCATGCGTCCGCCGCGGCCAAAGCCCTGCTGGCGACGCCAGAGTTCGCGGTCAAGAAATGGCTGATCAATGCTCAGACCTGCGGGCACGCCGGAGATGAAGGCCATCAGGCTCTCTCCGTGGGATTCTCCGGCAGTAAAGTAACGCAGCATATCCTATGCATTGTTATTTCTTTATATGCCTTGAAATCCCTACACTTAAAGATTTTGATTTGGTGGCGGCGGTAGGACTCGAACCTACGACCTACGGATTATGAGACCGTCGCTCTAGCCACCTGAGCTACGCCGCCAAAAAGTGAGGGAAACCGGGCAAAAAAGAAGCTGCGCGACTACGCGTCCGCAGCAGTTTAGATTGTAAAGTCGGGCATTTTTTGTGTCAAACCCGGCCAAGAATCAAAACCTTACCACGGATGAACGCGGATCAAATTCCAGAGCTAAACCTTTGAAACACAGAGGAACAGAGGCAGCAGAGGGTTACCATGCACCCAAAACAAAAAGCACTCCAAAGCAGCCGAAAACTTCTCCAAAAATCGAGCGAAAGCATAGGCCCCCAGCTGCGAAGAATGGTGGGCCACGAAAGTGGCAAAAAAAGTACTTGTGAATAATAACCCTAGATATAGTAGGAGTAAGATGTGAGTCTCTTGACCATGGATACACCTAACCGAAAGATCGGTCGCAACGAGCCATGCTGGTGTAATTCTGGGAAGAAGTACAAGAAATGCCATTGGGAGCGTGACAAGGCTCCCCGAAAACAGCCGTGGGAAATTGCAGCGGAACAACGCAAGCGATATTCTGACGCGAAGTATTGCATCCACGCAGAGGCGAACCCAAATACCTGTTCTGGAACAATCGTAAAAGCACATACACTCGCCCGGCGAACAGCGCTGGCGGCGATTGCTGAAGCTGGTCACGTGTATGGCGGTGATTCTGACTTCATGTCAATCGTGAAAAACAAAGGCACTATCAGATATAAGCGTATTGGAGTGCATGATGCTTCAACCTTCACCGGTTTCTGCGGCAAGCATGACGATCGGACGTTCGCTCCACTCGAAAAATATCCATTACTCCCTACTGCGGAGCAATGCTTCCTTATGTCCTATAGGGCCTTATGCCGGGAACTCTATCACAAACAGCTACACCACGACTCAGTTAGAGGCATGCGGGAGCTTGACAAGGGAAGATCCACGGACGTTCAAGAACACATCCAGACCTTTGCGGAC
>DASXCC010000235.1:0-3217 GCA_036491415.1 Terriglobales bacterium
GATATCCTTCCATACTAAATCTCCTGATTGCTGCAGGCGGGTCAGCTCTTCTTTAATGGGAACAATCTGAAAATCCTTTATGTCTTGCAGGCAGGCGTTCACGACTTGTTCGTTTTCTTCCGGCTCAAGCGAGCAGGTTGAATACACGAGCTTGCTGTTGGGACGCACATAGTTCATGGCAGCGCGGAGAATTGCGATCTGGCGCGCTTGCAGATCAACGAGGTCTTCTGGCTTGAGCTTCCATTTGATTTCAGGATTGCGCGCGAGGGTTCCGGTGCCGGAGCACGGGACGTCGGCGAGGACGCGGTCGAATTCTGCCTGATACGGGAGGTTGAGCGCGTCTGCGGTGACGACCTGGACGTTTGGCTGCGGCGCAAGTTTGCGCAGGAGTTCGGCACGGTGCGGATGCAGTTCAGTAGCAATGATCTCTGCTGTGGGCTGGCGTGTGGCAATGGCGGCAGTCTTGCTGCCGGGAGCGGCGCAGCAGTCGAGAATGCGGTGACCGTCGCCCATGCCTATTCCAACGAGAGCGGCTACTAGTTGCGAGCCTTCGTCCTGGATGGCGATTTTGTGTTGAAGAACCGCCGCGCTTAGATCTCCGCTGATTACGGTGCGCGCGTTTTTCAGCAGCGCTCCGGGTGCAAGTTGAATACCTTGTTCGGTAAGAACGGTTTCGTCTTCTGGGCTGTTCAGGCGCAACGTGGTGGCGGGAATGCGCTGATCGTATTCGCAGATTGATTTTGTGTTGGCGTCGCCGAGATTTTCTATCCATCGCTCGACCAGCCATTTAGGATGGGCTAATGCGGACGAGAGATAGGCGATACCTGTTGAAGCGCTGGCTTGGGAATCGTACGCGGCGGATTTTACTTTGCGCATGACCGCGTTGACCAGACCAGCAGCGGAAAACTTTTTGGCGTGCTTCACCAGCTCAACTGTTTCGTTTACAGAAGCGTGCGCGGGAATTTTGCTGAGGAATTGTTTCTGGTAAACCCCCATGCGCAGGGCGATGAGAACTTCAAGATCGAGTTTGCGGAATGGCGTGAAGCTGAGACGGGCAATGGCTTCGTCGAGCACGGAGCGCCAGCGCAGGACACCCATGACGATCTCGGTGGCAAGGTTGCGGTCGAGTGGGGAGAGATTATCGAGGATGGATGAGTGCAGGAGCTCGTCGGCGTATGAGGATTCGCGGTCAACGCGGAGAAGAATGTTGAAAGCTGCGAGGCGGGCTGGCGAGATGGGCATGTGTGGAGATTTTACTCTTTGTGGATTGCTGCTGAGGTATACCGCAGAGGACGCAGAGTGCGCGGAGAATCAAAAAAGGGATTTACCGCTAAGGTCGCAAAGGGCGCTAAGTATTTTAGAACAATTTGTAATGCCTTACACCGACTCACCAGATTTATTCAATTCGTTTGACTTTACTCGCGCGCGCACGTTTGCGCCTTCCTCTGCTTTTCCGATCGATTCCAGGAAACGTGCAAATATCTCCATCCCTCCGGTTAGTTCAGGATGCAGGTTTGTGGCAAATGCATAGGTCTGTTCAGCTTCGTCATTCCGACCCTGTACTCCCAATAGATTGGCCATGTATAGATTGGACCAATAGTCGGCGGGATCGATTTCCAGGCAGCGTCCGAAGTGGTATTCAGCCCGAGGGAGGTCTTCCATTTTATGTGCAAGCCGGCCCAATACTTGATGGGCTAAAAGATAGTCTGGATCGATTTGAATTGCTCTCTCCAGCAACGCCTGAGACCTCTCACGATCTTTGTCCTCATCAAGGACCGCCAAATTATAGAGGGCCTCTTCATAATCCGGATCAATCCTGATTGCATCTTCAAATGCGTTACGAGCCGCCAGTTCGTCATCAAGAGCATTACATGTGGCACCCAAAAATGTGAGCACGCATGCCGTTCGTTCATGCTTGAGCGCTTGCAGAAACCAATGCTTTGCTGTGGGCAACGAGTCAGCGTCATTCTTGTCCGTTCGACTGAGCCAGAGAGAGCCAAGGCTCTGCATGACCAAAGGTGAGTTCGGAGCCAGTCGAAACGCCTGGGTCAAAGCATCTTCAGCTTCCTGCCATTTCTCAACTTCTTTCGCCACCCTTGCATAGCTGAGAAGAAAATATTCTTCACGATTCCTGGCCGCAAGCTGTTTCCAAAGCTCAAGAGCTGTATTCATATCGCCAGCGTCTTCTGCTTCTTCCGCCCGCTTTGCCACGAAATCATCCACAAGGTTCTCTCTTTTGCTTCAGCCCAGCCGTTCGCTGGCGGCAGGGTGATATCCATTGATGAATTCCCGCGCGGTCAGAGCCTTCTTGCCTTCGGGTTGGATTTGCAGCAGTTGCAGCACGGTCCGCTGGCCGCATCCGACGAAAAGTTTTTCGTCGCCTATGCGGAGTTCGCCTGCGGCAAGATTCGAAGGCGTGTCGTCCGGACGAGCGTTGATGAATTTTAGGTTCTTGCCGCGAAATTGCGTATGTGCGCCGGGCCAGGGTTGAAAGCCGCGCAGGCGATTGTGGATTTGGGCGGCGGTGCGGGTGAAGTCGATGAGGCCGTCTTCTTTTTTCAAGATCGGCGCCAGCGTGGCTTGCGAATGGTCCTGCGGAATCGGTTTGATGGTCTGGGCTTCAAGGCCGCGCAGAGTTTCTACCAGCAGATCTGCGCCTAGCTCTGCCAGCGGAGGTGCATAGGTGATCGACGTATCTTCTGGCTGGATGGGCAATTCTTTTTGCAGCAGGATATCGCCTGTATCCAGGCCTTCATTGAGATGCATGGTAGTAACGCCGCTCATGGTTTCACCTTCTGCAATGGCCCATTGAATTGGCGCGGCTCCACGATATTTCGGCAACAACGATGCATGTACATTAATGTTGCCGAAGCGAGGAAGTTCTAGCATCCATGGCGGAATGATGCGGCCATAACCGACGACAATGATGGCATCAGGCTGCAAGGCCGTTAGCTGCGCGCGGAACTCGTCGTTCTTTTTTATTTTCTCCGGCTGAAGCACGGGCAATCCTAGTTTCAGTGCGGACTGTTTTACTGGCGGCGCGGTGAGTTCCATGCCTCGGCCTTGCGGACGATCTGGCTGCGTGACTACGAGTTGAATTTCATATCCGGCGGCGGCCAGGCGCTCAAGTGTGGGCACGGCGAACTGAGGCGTGCCGCAGAAGACCAGCTTCATTCCCACTCGCCGGCGCGCACAAGTTTTTTGATTTTGCGCTTGA
>DASXCC010000236.1:0-14683 GCA_036491415.1 Terriglobales bacterium
GCGCGAATATCAGGATGGAGCGGTGGAGCTCGAAGTGGAAGCTGCGGAATCAGTGTTAAGAAAAGTTGGTCAATGGGTGATCGAGTAATTCCGTTCTTATACTGTTTTGCTATTGCTGAGGATCTCAGATGCAAACGCAATCCCCTTTGATGATTTGACACTGACAAATCTTGCTCCGCGTGAAGATAATCGGATACAGCACAATTCTGGTGTCGAAGCGGAAGCACCAGAGTCATTACTGCGCCGTGTGCAGATGTTTGTGGTGGAATTATGAGGAATGGCCACGGTTGGGACCAGCATAGATGTCGCAGCAAATATTGAAATCTACAGCGCGCCGCAAGTAGCGTCGCATTATGCCTCGCTCAATTATCTTTCCCCTTGCGAACGGTTAATTTTTGATGCGCATCTCCGCCCTGAAATAGATATTTTGGATTTGGGCGTCGGCGGCGGCAGAACGACTCCGTATCTTTCTAAAATCGCTTCTCGTTATGTAGGAGCAGATTATTCTGAGGCAATGATTCGCGCTTGCCGCGCGAAATATCCTGAAAATGAATTTTTAGTTGCGGATGCGGCGAATCTTTCCATGTTCCCTGAATCATCCTTCGATGCGGTCGTGTTTTCATTTAATGGAATCGACTACCTGCGCCCGCTTGAGAAAAGAATGCAATGCCTGCGCGAGTGTTGGCGGGTACTTCGGCCTGGGGGAAAGTTGATTTTCTCCTCACACAATCCGCGGGCAATTTTCGTAATACGGAGCTGGAACCCCCAGCGGGTTAAGGATTTCAGTTACAAATTGGCAGGAAAGAACAGGTTGTTATATGCCTTGACGGTGGTGGCGGCTACGATTGCGAAGGCCGGGATATGTTTTCTGCGAACTTTTTTCGAGAGTCTCGTACGTATTGCCCGGCGAGTGCCGCACAAAACATTTTTCGCCGGCGAAGGTTACATGTGGGATCCGGCCCACGGTGGATTAATGACCCGCTACGGGGTACCTCGTAAAATCATCGCCGAGTTGCAAGAATTGCAGTTTGAGTTGATTCAGTTCCTGGGTGACGACTATCCGCGCGAAAGCCGCAGCCTTATCAGCGATTGGTACTACTACGTTTTCGCCAAGCCTGCCAACAAGACATAAAAAACATTTATTCGTAGAAATTAAATGGGCCGACAACCAAGAAGCGGTGACATTCCTTGGCTAACGGCCCATTCGACCCTGGATAGGATCGGAGGTGATACTTTTATGCTAGTCCCATCCGGAAAGAAGTCAATACTTTTTGCGTGTTTTTCGGACAATGTACTGGGCAAATTTCTTTATAAAATCTAAGGTTCGTACACCACTTTCTGTGGCCCACTTTCGTTGACACTGATCCTCTAGAATGATAACTTTAAGAGTTTCCTAACCCTCTACGCTCGGCTCGGAATTTTCAGCAAACATATGGATGAGACAGTAAGACAAATAGGCGAATTACTGCTCGGATCGGTGCCAACGATCATCTATATGCTTTTGTTGTGGGGCGCCTATGCGATGCTCGTGCATCGTCCTCTTATGCGAGTTCTTGGGGAGCGTCACGACCGCACCGAAGGCGCGGTGGAAAAGGCGCGAGCGGACATCGCTGCTGCTGAAGAACGTACAGCTGATTATGAACGTCGCCTTCGCGAAGCACGGCTGACCGTGTTTAAAGCACAGGAAGCGCGCCGTCAGCAGGCTGCACAAGTCCGAAGCAACGCTGTTGCGGAAGCGCGGACCAAAGCGCAAAGTCAGATTGCGCAAGCCAAAGATGCCATTGAGAATGACAAGCAGTTGGCCCAAGCCAATCTAGAGGCGGAAAGCGGACGCCTGGCAGCCGAAGTGATTCGCACGGTTTTGAAACCTGCATCCGCGGGGGTCCGCCAATAATGCAGACTTTTCTGAAATGCCGAGCGCAGGTCCTTGGGTTAGCTGCGTGTTTAGTTGTTGCCCTGATTGCCGCGCAGCCAGTCATTGCCCGGCCAAGCTTTGCGCAGCAAGCTGCGGAACCATCCGCGCAACCCCAGGCACAATCACAACCAAGTTCCAGTGCTAATTCGGCTTCTGGTACCAGTACTGCCAGTCCTGACTCCAATGCGAACAGCGGCGGCAATCGTCAACTGGTGGAGATGTCGCGCCAAGCAGCCGGAGAAGCGGCCAACAGCAACGATAATTCCAAAGAGGCTGAAAAAGATGAAACTGCGGAATTCAAGCAGTCCCCTGCGGTGCAATGGCTGGCAAAGGTTACTGGATTAAAAGTTCGGCAAGCTTACTGGATGGGTGTATTGCTGAATTTTGGTGTATTGGCGGCAGTCATTCTCTGGTTCTCGGCAAAGGGATTGCCCAAGATGTTCCGCAATCGCACTGCTTCCATTCAGCAGGCCATGGCCGAGGCGCGCAAAGCAAGTGAAGAGGCGCGCAGGCGGTTGGCGGACATTGAAGCCCGGCTCAATCGCCTGGACGGTGAAATCGGAAAGATGAAGACCGCGGCAGAAAATGAAGCCGCGCAGGAAGAAGAACGGATAAAAGCGGCAACTACCGAAGACGTCCGCAAAGTGGTGGAATCCGCCGAGCAGGAGATCGCCTCAGCTGCCAAAGCCGCACGCCGTGAGTTGACCCGGCATGCCGCCGATCTGGCAATTTCGTTGGCGGAAAAGCAGATCAATGTGGATCCTGCGACAGATCAGCAGCTGGTGCGCGGATTTTCTGACCAGCTTTCCAACGGCTCAGGGAGTAAGCAATAGCGTATGGCCTCTGTTACCACAACTTACGCAAAAGCATTTGTGGACGTGGTATTTGGCCGCCGTCTCGATGCGGGGCGCGCGGCTCGCGAGCTTTATTCTTTGTCCCAGCTGGTTGCCGGCAATAAGCAATTGCGCGAAGTTTGGGAAGCGCCGTCGATTCCGCCCAAGCAAAAGCGTGGCCTGCTGGATGCGATTGTGGCGAAAGAGGGAGTTTCGCAGGAAGTGCGTAACTTTATAGCCGTACTCATGGACCACAAGCGGATGTCCTTTTTACCCGCGATCGTAAAAGAATTTGAGCTGGAAATGGATCGCCGCCTGGGTTTTGCCGAAGCAGAAATCTTCAGCGCCCGCGAACTTGGAGAATTTGAGCGTAAAGCAATCGAGTCGCAGGTGGAAAAATTAAGCGGCAAGAAAGTCCGCGCCCGTTATACGCGGGACGAATCGCTGCGCGGCGGCGCGGTCATTAAGATTGGCAGTACTATCTATGACGGTTCAGTCAAAGGCCGTTTAGAGAGATTGCGAGAACAGTTGGTAGGAACGAATTAGCCTGGGCGTTTTGAAGATCGGGAGTAATCCTGATTGGCTAAATACCAATTGCTAGTGTTATGTGCTCATTATTCATTTCCGAAATTTAGCAGCAGCTACGAGTTAAAGAGCAGAAACTATGGCGCAAATCAGAGCAGATGAAATTACACAGCTGATCCGGCAGCAGATCGAAAACTACGAGTCCAAAATTTCCGTGGATGAAGTTGGCACGGTCATTACGCTGGGCGATGGTATTGCTCGCGTGCACGGTCTCGACAAAGTCATGGCTGGTGAACTGTTGTCGTTACCTCATAACGTCGGCGGCATCGCCATGAACCTGGAAGAAGACCAGGTCGGCGTCGTGCTCCTTGGCGACTACACAGAAATCAAAGAAGGCGACGAAGTGAAGCGCACGGGCCGCATTATGAGCGTGCCTGTTGGCGACGGAATGATTGGCCGCGTGGTGAACTCGCTCGGACAGCCGATCGATGACAAAGGCCCCATCACCACCAATCAGTTCATTCCACTCGAACGCCTGGCGCCGGGCGTAATTGATCGACAGCCGGTGCGCGAACCGATGGCAACCGGTCTGAAAGCGATCGACAGTATGATCCCCGTCGGCCGCGGTCAGCGTGAGTTGATCATTGGCGACCGTCAAACAGGGAAGACCGCGGTTGCAATCGACACGATTATCAACAACAAGGGCAACGATCTTATTTGTATTTACTGCGCCATCGGACAGAAGCGTTCCTCGATTGCCCAGGTCGTAAAAATTCTTAGCGATTATGGCGCTATGGATTACACCATCGTTGTCGCCGCTTCGGCATCTGAACCTGCGCCCATGCTTTACATTTCGCCTTATGCAGCATGCGCGATGGGAGAATACTTCCGCGATAATGGCCGCCACGCGCTGGTGATCTACGACGATCTTTCCAAGCACGCCGCGTCGTACCGCGAAATCTCTTTGCTGCTGCGCCGTCCCCCGGGCCGCGAAGCTTATCCCGGAGACGTTTTTTATCTTCACTCCCGCTTGTTGGAGCGCGCCTCGAAAGTCAGTCAGGCCAAGGGCGGAGGATCGCTCACCGCTCTGCCGATTATTGAAACGCAGGCTGGCGACGTTTCCGCGTACATTCCCACGAATGTTATTTCCATCACCGACGGTCAGATCTATCTGGAAACCGATTTGTTCAACCAGGGCGTACGGCCTGCCGTGAACGTCGGGCTCTCCGTGAGCCGCGTCGGTGGCAGCGCGCAGATCAAAGCAATGCGTCAGGTTGCCGGCAGCTTAAAGCTCGACCTCGCGCAGTACCGCGAATTACAGGCTTTCGCGCAGTTCGGCAGCGACCTCGATAAAGCCACGCAGAACCAGCTGAATCGTGGTCAACGCCTGGTCGAAGTGCTGAAGCAGAAGCAGTATTCTCCATTGCCATTCTCCAAACAGATTTTGATCATCTTTGCCGGGACCAGCGGCTTCCTGGATGATCTTGCCGTTGATCAGGTGCTCGACTTTGAAGCGGAACTTTATCGCTACGTAGATTCCACGAATCCCGGTCTGCTCAAGTCGATTATGGAAAAGAAAATCCTCGACGATCAGTTGAAAGCTGATATGACTCGCGTGATCAAAGAGTGCAAGGAAACATTCGTAGCGGAGAAGCAGGCGGTAGCAGCGAAATAGCAAGTTATGCCTAATATTCTGGACATCCGGCGGCGTATTCGCAGCGTGACCAACACGCGGCAGATTACAAAAGCCATGAAGATGGTTTCCGCAGCCAAGCTGCGTCGCGCGCAGGAGCGTGCTTTGGCGGCGCGCCCTTACGCGCAGATGTTGACGAATGTTCTGAAGTCGCTGGTGGCTCGGACCGATACCTACGATCCGCAAACCGGCGAGCCGCGCCATCCTTTATTGGTAAGGCGTCCGGAAAAAAATTTGCTCATCATTGTTGTCACCGGTGATAAAGGTTTGGCGGGCGCATTCAACACTAACATCTTGAAAGCGGCTACGAAATTTATTGAGTCGAAGCAGGGGATGAACATCGAAATCGAAGCTGTAGGCCGCAAAGGCCGCGATTTCTTGCGCCGCCGTTATCCGATGGCGGAGCCTCGCCCGGCTGATTCGAAAGATGCGCCGCGCACAACCATGGTGGCAGAAAAAGTAGGTGTGTTGAATAGCCTGGATTACGCCATGGCTGCGGAAATTGCCGAACGCGTCATTGAGCGCTACAGCCGCAGCGAAATCGATTCCTTGTATTTGGTTTTTAACGAATTTAAGTCTGTCATCGCGCAGCGTTTGGTTGTGGAGCAGGTCCTTCCCATTGAAAAAGTCGGGGAGACCACCATCACGCAAGCGGAAGAGATGGATATCGAAGCCAAGAAGCGTGCTATCGACGCGGCGAGGGGCAGCGGCGTGGGCCTTCGTCCTCCAGACACGCATGAAGTGGACGAAGCGGCAGCGAAGTTTGCAACGGCTCCCGTGGACTATATCTACGAGCAGCCGCCGGAAGAACTGTTCCGTTCGTTGCTTCCGAAATACATTGGCGTACAAATTTTTTATGCGTTGCAGGAATCCGTGGCAGCGGAACACGCAGCCCGTATGACCGCGATGGAATCGGCAACCAGCAACGCGACAGACATGATCGATTCATTGACGCTCATCATGAATCGTGCCCGTCAGGCAAAGATCACGAAAGAGATTATTGAGATTGTAAGCGGAGCGGCTGCGTCAGGATAAGCATTCAGCAATAGCGCTCAGCTTGCTGAGTGCTAATTGTTATAGGTATTTGCTGGCAGCACAAAGGAACTTATGGCAGAAAACATCGGACAAATTATACAAATCACCGGTCCCGCGGTGGACGTGCAATTTACCGAGGCAAACATGCCTCCTATTTATCAGGCGCTGCGGGTTGTGAGCGATGGCTTTCAGGTTCCGCAGCCCATCAGCGTCATTGTCGAAGTGCAGCAGCACTTGGGCGAGGGCCGCGTGCGCTGCATTGCCATGGAAGCAACCGATGGCATGGTGCGTGGAATGAAAGCGATCGACACGGGCGCGCCCATCTCCGTTCCGGTGGGACCTGCGACGCTGGGCCGCGTTATGAATGTGATCGGCGAGCCGGTGGATAATCTCGGGCCTATCCAAACCAAAGAGCGCAATCCGATTCATCGTCAGGCCCCGACATTTGCAGAACAAGCCACATCCGCCGAGATGTTTGAAACAGGCGTGAAAGTCATTGATCTGATCCAGCCTTTTTTGAAAGGCGGAAAAATTGGATTGTTCGGTGGTGCGGGCGTCGGCAAAACCGTCGTCATCATGGAACTCATCAATAATGTTGCGAAGCAGCACGGCGGATTCTCCGTGTTTGCCGGCGTAGGTGAGCGTACCCGTGAAGGAAACGACTTGTGGCTGGAAATGTCGGAATCCGGCGTGATCAAGCCGGGCGATCCTTCCAAGTCGAAAGCCGCACTTATCTATGGACAGATGACGGAGCCCCCTGGAGCGCGTCTCCGCGTGGCTTTGACCGGATTGACGGTCGCTGAATATTTCCGCGATGTGGAAGGCGCGGACACGCTTTTATTCGTGGACAACATCTTCCGCTTTACGCAGGCAGGTTCAGAAGTTTCCGCGCTGTTGGGCCGTATGCCCAGCGCCGTGGGTTACCAGCCTAACCTGGCGACGGAGATGGGCGAATTGCAGGAGCGCATCACTTCGACGAAGAAGGGTTCCGTCACATCGGTGCAGGCGATTTATGTTCCCGCCGACGATTTGACCGATCCTGCTCCGGCAACCACCTTTGCTCACCTCGACGCGACCACCGTGCTTTCGCGTGCCTTGACGGAAATCGGAATTTATCCGGCGGTCGATCCGTTGGCTTCCACTTCGCGCATTCTTGATCCGCGCATTGTGGGTCAAGAGCACTACGATGTGGCGCAGATGGTGAAGAAGACGCTGCAGACCTATAAAGATCTGCAGGACATCATCGCAATTCTCGGTATTGACGAACTCAGTGAAGACCAGAAGCTGACAGTCTCGCGCGCACGTAAGATTCAGCGCTTCCTGTCGCAGCCGTTCCATGTCGCCGAGCAGTTCACCGGAGCTCCTGGACGCTACGTGAAGATTGCGGACACGGTAAAAAGCTTCCGCGAAATTGTGGAAGGCAAGCACGACGCGATTCCTGAGCAGGCCTTTTATATGAAGGGGACGATTGATGAAGTGCTGGAAGCCGCGGAAAAGATGAAGGCAGCCGCTTAAAATCGTCGCTGGTTTTTGGCTGTTGGTCGTTGGCAAATTGCAACGACCATTGATTGGTGGCCAACCACCAAAAGATTAACAGCCAAAGACTAACGACAAAGATTAACGACAAAGATCAAATGGCAGACACTCTCCAACTCGAAATCGCGACGCCAGAAAAAATGGTGGTGAAAGACACGGCGATCGAAGTACAAATTCCCGGCAAGGACGGCTATTTAGGAGTTCTGCCCGGCCACGCGCCGCTCATTACCGAACTGGCGATTGGAGAAATTGTTTATAAGAACGCAAGTGGAACAAAGACGCTTGCGGTGGCCTGGGGATTTGCTGAAGTATTGCCGGATAAAGTCACGATTCTTGCCGAGACCGCCGAGAAGCCCGAAGAGATTAACGTGAAGCGTGCGCAAGATGCAAAAGCGCACGCCGAACAACAGTTAAAAGCTGGCGGGCCTGATCTCAACTATGGTCACGCGGAAGCTGCGTTGCAAAAGGCGGAGACGCGCTTGCAGGTTGTGGGAAAGAAGTAGTCCACATATTCCAGGCCAACGTAAATAAAAACAAAAAAATTGCACCGAAATTTAAATAGACCTTACTTTTCCACCAATAAAGCCCGCTAAAAGTTATCAAGATTGTTGGCAAACAAAATAGCGTTGCTGTCGAAAAGATCAAAAATTTTTCCTGAATCTCCCACCGCTGTCTTGAAGTGACCCAATCAATCGCCAGCAGCATGGGCAAAATCAATATTGTCATATCAGGAAAATGTGCATAGGGAGACGCAATTACTGTCAGCGCTACGCAGAAAGCGAAAAAAAGATTTTGATCTTTTAGTTTGGGAACAGCACGCAAAAACATCATTCCTAAGATCATCAAAGTGATGTCCCCGGCTAACGACCAGGCGCGAAAGTCGTGGCTTCCTATGATTCCCGTCAGAAAACCACGCAAGTTCACCATTACTCTTGGATTTAAGCTCCCGTACCCTGAATGAATGTCGAAGTCATGAAGAAATTGCGCGTATTGCACAAGTCCATGAGGCCCGGTAATCATCGCGGAAATAATAACTAACAAAGCGATTCCCGTCAGACAACCACCCAAAAAAAAGGATCTTCGGGAAGTAAATAGCAGTGCCGAAAGAAGCAATAAAAATTGAAATTTTATTGTGGCTAGTGAAAGTATTAGCCCCGCAACGAAATTTTGCTTTCGTAACAACTTCAAATACGAAAAAGTAATGACAAGAAGTAATAAAATCGAATCTTGTCCAAGTACAACGGCCGTTAACGCAGGCAAAAATATGAGACCCAACCATCCCCAATAGGGTTTGCGGTTAATGAGAGCGATTGAACTGGCGACCAAAAGTGGATAAATAGCCAAAAGTCCCACATTTAGAACTAGCCATAAACGATATGCATTTTGGAGTGGCATATGCGCCAATGGCACGAGTGTGTAGGCTTCAAATGGAGGGTGCAAATAATATTGCCAGTTATTTCCTTGCTGAAGGTTACTTAGTGCCTTGTCCTGCGTGGAACGTGTGTAGAGTGTGGAAGCATTTCCCTCGTGGATGATGGTAGCGGCGGCGTAGAAATTAACAAAATCAGTAGTATGAAGACTTGCTTCGTCGGTTTTTGTTCCAAGTCCTACACAGAGCTCAATAAGAATAAATCCGACTATTACAGCGCCCCGCATCTTCATGGCAGGGATAGTATCATTCGGCATCTATTGTCGTTATTCCGAAAAATCTACCAGTATGAACCGCGCCGGATCGACCGAGTTGTTCTCCAGCGCCAATTTTCTTCCCAGCGGAATCCAAGCGACTTCACCGGAAGAATTGCTGATCTTTAAATTGTGGCCTGCGCTTAGGTCTACGTCGCTAACGGGGATGAGTAATTCCGGTTTAGGCTTTTCTGTGGCGTCCAATGAATCGCCCGATAATAACTGAACGTCGCTCACGGTTGCGCCATGCAGGTCCATGCCATTCGAAAATTTTGCGTGTGGATCGACTGGCGCGCGCACCGCGCTAAACCCATACCCCCACGTGCCCTGATCGGACTGGTACCCGAAGGTGGTCACGTTCGGGTCCATAAATTCGACAAAGACCGCACGAAACGTTTGCGTCTGCTCATTGCGTATGCCGCCAGCGGCCCCGCCGAAAAAGAAATCGGTGTCGCCTTGGTTAAGGCGGAAGCTGGTCACGTCTGATTTTCCTTCCGGCCACATGACCACCTCGCAATCCTGCAGCGTGATCATTAAAAAGTTGTGCGAATGGTTCGCTACCACTTGTTGCCCACGGTTCAGCGTCAGCAGAAAAACGCGGACGAAATCGTTCTTGAGAAGTTGTTCAAAATTCGGCGCGGAAGCCATGTCCGGTGCGGACGAATCCGTGGACTGCGCAAAAGAACATTGGGCCAATAACAATAGCAGCAACACGGCAAAGCTCTTCATGAGCTGAATTCTAGTCTTGCTAAAGCGTTTGATATTGATTACGGAGGGACAAGTATCCATCGATTATTTTTCCGCGCGACCCACACAACCGGCGCGGAAGGAGCGGTCATCGATGCGGTGAAGTCTTTTCGACATGCCCGGACGAAGAAGATTGAAATGGCGAATGGTGAACAGATATTCGGCGACGAACCACAGCGGCTTGTCCGTGGTCATCCATTCCAGGCAGTCGAAACGCGTTAGGTTTACGGGCCGCGAAAATGTGCGCAGCGAACGTTCTTTGCGAAGATTGAAATAGACCTCGAAATAACTCAAAGCCAGTTCGCGCAGCGTACGATACACGGGTTCCCGGTAGCGGCATCCGGTGTAATTGGACTTTGCCAGGGCACCCCAGTGACCGTGCTGACGATAAATGGCAATCACGTGGTCCGTGTCGTGTTCGGCTTCAAGGTCGAGAACCAGCGGCGGATATCCATTCGCTCGCAGCGCGGCTGCGGCGAACATCGCGCCTTCAAAACAATGCGAAGTATTTTCGCGGAGCACGACGCGCGGCGACCATCCCGTGTCGGCCAGGTGATAGGGCATGGCATCAAGATAACGTTGAATGCCGTAAGGATCTTTCAGACTGCGAAGTTTGCGAAGTTCTTTTGGAGTCAGGCCGAATTGGTCAGAGTTCATGGTTGTAGTGGAAAGGGAAGTTTACCTTATTCTGGCGAGCGCTCAGAAGTTTTGAACAACTGCCCGAGTTCCAGAGGTGAATCCACGACGACATCTGGAGGCACAGATTCCAGTGTGTGCGGAGCAAACCCGTAAGTGACGCCGCACGTCCACATGCCGGCACCTTGTCCTGTGGCGACGTCGATGGCCGAGTCGCCGACGATCAGAGTTTCCAATCCGGCAATGCCGGTTTCTTTTAAGATTGCCAGCGCACCTTCGGGATCAGGTTTTTTGGTCGCGAAACTATTGCCGCCATAGACGTGGCTGAAAAATTCACCAAGTTGCAAGGCCTCAACAATCGCGCGCGACGGATTTACCGGTTTGTTGGAGAGTACGGCCATCTTGCGCGTTGCGCCGTCCGGCAGATTGCGCATCACCTTCAGAGCCTGGGGAATGCCATCGTAAACGCGCGTGTGGTCCAGTTTGTGTTCGCGATAGTAGGCAAGAAAATGTTCGAGCCCCTGCTGCAAAAACTGCGCATCTTTCGGATCCCCCAAGGCGCGCCGTACCAGCATGGCCACGCCGTCGCCGACATAGCTGGCAATCAGTTCTCCGGGTAACTTCGGGCGCTGGAGGTGGCGCAACATTGCATTTACAGATTGGATCAGGTCTTCGCGGGAGTCGATGAGAGTGCCATCGAGATCGAAAATAATGAGCTTGATCTTTTGCGGGTCGAATGGTCGGCGGTAGCGAATCACTGAACAGAATAGCATTTTGATCCAGGCATGCCGGCAATCAACCAAACGGTCGGTCTTCCGATTCCGCAGCAACTTTTCGTGAGTTCCTAAACTCCAATGAAAGGTTTACAATTCTTTTGCGGTCGTAAAAATTAGCGCTAAAAGTTAGTCCCAAAAGTTCGCTCACTGCAACCTAGGAGCATCAATTGGATGGCGACGACAAGAACGGAACCCAAACTGGCCGCAATCAACGGCAGCTCGCATAAACGCGCGACCAATTACGAAGGTCTGAGCCGTGAGCAGCTGATCGATGCCTACCGCTACATGTATATGTCCCGGCGCGTGGACGACCGGGAAATCAGCCTAAAGCGCCAACAAAAACTTTTCTTTCAAATTTCCGGCGCTGGCCATGAGGCGATTGGCGTGGCTGCGGCGTTTACTTTGAAGCCGGGATACGATTGGTTCTTTCCTTATTACCGCGACCGCGCGTTATGCCTGGCGCTGGGCGCGACTCCGTACGAAATGTTTTTGCAGGGTGTCGGAGCAGCGGCTGACCCGAGTTCCGGCGGGCGCCAGATGCCATCGCACTGGAGCTATACCAAGCTCAACATCGTGAGCCAGTCTTCTTGCACTGGCACCCAAATACTTCACGCAGTCGGTTGCGCCGAAGTGGCCCGCTATGTGAAGCATCATCCGCAGGCTGCCCAAAAGGAAACTGGCGATTATCGCGAATTCAAAGACGTCGTCTCCCATGGCGATGAAGTGACGTATGTTTCCCTTGGCGATGGGACCACGAGCGAAGGCGAGTTCTGGGAGGCGTTAAACGTAGCTTCGATCCGCAAGTTGCCAGTAGTTTTCTGCATTCAAGATAATGAGTACGCGATTTCTGTTCCCGTGGAAGTGCAGACAGCGGGTGGAAATATTTCGCGGCTGGTCAAAGATTTTCCAAATTTTCACTTTGAAGAAGTAGATGGTACCGACCCCGTCGCCAGCTATGCGGCGTTCCGTCGCGCGGTTTCTCATTGCCGCTCAGGAGACGGACCGTCGTTCGTGCACGCGCATGTGATCCGACAATATTCGCATTCTTTCTCCGACGACGAAAAGTTGTATCGTCCGGAAATTGAGCGCGAGCGGGATAGCGCGCTTGATCCCGTGCATCGCATGCAGATGTTTTTGATCCGGCAAGGAATTCTCGATGCCAATGGCATCAATAAACTCGAGAAGCAGGTGGATGATGATCTGCAAGTTGCCGTTGATCAGGCGCTGAATGCGGAGCCTCCCCGGCCGGAGTCGATTACACAGTTTGTTTATTCGCCGGATATCGATCCTTCCTCGCCCGCTTTCGAAGCCGAGCCAATCGCTCTTATTACTGCGCCCGCTTCCGAGGCTCCCGGAAAAAAGAACACCGGCCCAAAGACCACGGCAGACATGATCAATGCGGTGCTACACGACGAGATGAAGCGTGATGAGCGCATTATTATGTTCGGCGAAGACATCGCCGACTGCAGCCGCGAAGAATATTTGCAGAAGCACCTCGTCAAAGGCAAAGGCGGGGTCTTCAAGCTCACGTTCGGCTTGCAGTGCGCTTTCGGCTCCGAGCGCGTGTTTAATTCCCCGATTGCCGAAGCCAGCATCGTTGGCCGCGCGACGGGAATGGCTGTGCGCGGGCTCAAGCCGGTGGTCGAAATTCAGTTCTTCGATTACATCTGGCCTGCGATGATGCAGTTGCGCAACGAGCTTGCGGTCATGCGCTGGAGATCGAACAATGGATTCTCAGCGCCGTGCGTGATTCGCGTGGCCATCGGCGGATATTTGACCGGCGGTGCGATTTACCACTCGCAGTGTGGTGAGAGCATCTTCACCCATATTCCTGGATTGCGGGTTGTGTTTCCGTCGAATGCGCTGGATGCTGCTGGATTGTTGCGCACGGCGATTCGTTGCGATGATCCTGTTCTTTTCCTTGAACACAAACGTCTGTATCGCGAGAGCTACGGCAGAGCGCCGTATCCCGGCCCGGATTTTACGATTCCATTTGGCAAAGCCAAGATCGTGCAAGAGGGAACCAACGTCACAGTCGTTACTTATGGCGCGGTTGTTCCGCGGGCCTTGCAGGCGGCGCAAAAACTCGAGCGCGAACACGGAATCAAAGTGGAATTGATCGATTTGCGCACGTTGAATCCCTTTGATTGGGAAACCATTGCAGCCTCGGTACAGAAAACCAGCCGCGTGCTTGTGGCGTACGAAGACTCCCTCAGTTGGGGATATGGCGCCGAAATCGCCGCGCGCATTGCCAGCGAACTCTTCGAACATCTTGATGCGCCGGTCAAGCGTGTTGCCGCCACGGACACCTTTGTCGCTTACCAGCCAATTCTTGAAGATACGATCCTTCCTCAAACGGCTGACTTGTATCGTGCGATGAAAGAGCTCGCCGAGTTTTAACCGCAGGCTCTTCTCGCCTAAATTAGTCGTTCATCGTCAGCGCTCGTCCGAAGCGCTCGTCCGCAGCGATCATCCCGTACATTGTTCGTATACAGGTATTTCTCCCGAATTGTGGTTCAATTGGCTTAATTTCGGTTCCGGCAGGTTGCGGGAAATCCTGAATTTAAGTTTTGAGTGCGCCTGCTTAAACCGCACAAATGCTCCTGCAATAAAGACCCCTCGGTGCAACACCTATCTTATTTAGGAGGCGTAATGCTTCGATTTTCCATTGTGACTGCACTGATACTTGCGTGCTGTGCCCCATCTTTCAGCCAGAATAAACCGAGCGAGGATTCTTCTGATCGTCTTCCCGTGAAACGCGTTGTTTTATACAAGAATGGCATCGGATATTTTGAACACACGGCGCATGTACGCGGAACGCAGGACCTTAGCATCGATTTCACTACTTCTCAACTGAATGATGTTTTGAAGTCGCTTACTGCAGTGGATATGGGTGATGGCAGGATTTCTTCGGTCCGCTACAACTCGATTGCGCCGCTCGATGAGCGATTGAAGTCTTTGCGCCTGCCTTTCGGCCAGCAAATCAGTAGTGCAGAATTTCTCAGTGCCATTCGAGGATCGCGCATCGAGGTCCGCAATGGCTCACACGTAGCGAATGGACGTCTGTTGAGTGTGGAGCAGGTGCAAAAACAGCTGAAGGATGAATCTATAAACGTGACGCAGTTTTCTGTGTTGACGGACACCGGCGATCTGCAGACGTTCGAGCTCGGGACGGGAACATCTGTACGGCTTACGGACGCGGACCTGAATGCAGAATTGGGGAGATTTAAATTTGATTGGTTCATCGCGAGCACGGGATGTACGCCGGATGACGCTCACAGCCTCGGGAACCGGTGATCGCGAC
>DASXCC010000237.1:0-7613 GCA_036491415.1 Terriglobales bacterium
TCGCCCTAGTACCGGCGCAACTTGCAACAAAGGGAACACTGAAGCTGAAATCTTCGCTGCATTCACCCGCACAGGTTGTGCTGCGCCTGTAAGGTTAAAGCTGTCACTCTGGTAAGCGGCTACCTGCGAAAAAGAACTGCTTTGATTGCGATAATCCTGATACTCTCCGGGCGCGACTCCGATTTCATCGGCACCCATTTTAGGGAGGGTCTCGGTGACTGTTACCAATTGATCAGGTTTGTAATATGGCAAAGGGCGCAGCAGGACTGTGTCCACTACGCTGAAAATCGCCGTGCACGCCCCAATTCCCAGCGCAAGCGTAAGCACAGCCACCACAGTAAAACCGGGGCTTCTCCGCAGCATGCGCAATCCGTAATGTAAATCTTGCAACAACGTGTCCATATTGTTCACTCGTACCGCAGCGCCACCATCGGGTCCACATTTGCGGCGCGGCGCGCCGGAATATAAGCAGCCAGCAGAACTACAGCGCAAATTATTACGACAGATGCAGAGATCGTGACCGGATCAAACGGGCTCAGCTCGAATAATTGCGACTGAATCACTTTCGCGGTTGCCAATGTGGCTGGAATTCCTATCGCGATCCCGATAGCCAGCAGCCACAAGGTTTCTGTGATGACCATCCACAGAACACCTTTGTTCTGCGCTCCCAGCGCGATGCGGATGCCGATTTCATTCGTACGGCGCACCACGTTGTACATCATCACGCCGTAGAGGCCGATGCATGCCAGCGCCAGCGCAAGAAATGAAAAGAAGCTGGAAAGTTGCGAGATCAATCTTTCGTTTTCCATCGAGAGCTCAACCTGCTCGCTGATCGTTTTCATTCCCAGGATGGGAATATTCGGATCCACTTCGGCAAGGGCTGCACGCACTTCATTAGCGATTTTTGCTGGGTCGCCAACCGATCGCACCTGCAACGAAAACGCGTAGTGATCGTCTTCTGTTAGTTGCTCTAACGCCAGATAGATCATGCGGCGCGGCGTTTCGCGCGCGGTGCTGTATTTCGCGTCCCGCACAACGCCAACAATCTGCCACGTGCCTTTAACACTGGGGTCGCCTACAGTGAATTGATGGCCAATGGCATCTCCATGCGGAAAGAAGTAGTCGGCCATACTCTTGCTGACCACAACCGACTTCGTCGAAGTCGCAGTATCCTGCGGTGAAATCGTTCGTCCTTGCAGCAACTGAATGCCGACCGTCTCGAAATAATTTGCTGACACTCGGTTAATAAACGTGGAAACGTCTTGATTTGGCGCGGCCTTTCGTCCATCGATAAAGATTGGAGAGTCCCAGCTTCCGAAACTGATGGGCTGGCCTCCCGAGAGCGACGCGGAGCGAACATCCGGCAATGCGCTCAAGCGGTTCAAAATTCTTTCGTGGAGCCCGCCCAGTTGTTCAGTCTTGTATCCCGCGAATTTCGTATTCAGATCAGCGAGCAACAGGTTATGTCGCTCAAAACCGAAGTCCATGCTTTTCAGGTTTTGCAAAGTTCGCAGGAACAATCCGGCGCCCACCAGCAGCACGAGCGACAAAACCACTTGCGCTGTGACCAGAATTTTTGGCAGCAGCCGGGTACTGCGCGTGCCCGTGCCAGAAATTGTGCGCGCGCCCATCGCGGAAGTAATCGGCATGCGCGACGTCCGCAGCGCAGGAGCAATCCCAAAGAAAACTCCGGTCAGAACCGAAATCCCGAAAGTGAACGCGAGAACCCGCAAATCCGGCGTGGGATTAAGCGTGGAATGCACGGCTCCGGCAACGATAAAGTTCATCAATAACCGGGTTCCGAAGAAAGCCAGCAGCAAGCCGCACAGTCCTCCGAGAGAGGAAAGTAATAGGGCTTCAGTCAGCACCTGCCAGACGATTCGACGGCGGCTCGCGCCCAAGGCCAATCGGGTAGAGATTTCCCGCTCTCGCGTGGCCGCCTTCGCCAAAAAGAAATTGGCAAGGTTCGCGCAAGCAATCGTCAGCACCAGCACAACGACTCCCATCAAGATATAGAGAGGTTGCGAGAATTGTTCCCGCAGATGGGAAATTCCGCGGCCACCCGGCACCATCTGGACATAGATCTGTTTGATTTCCTGAGCCCGCGCCGGCAAAACGCTTGCACCCTCCCGGGCGGTCATGAATTGTTGGATTTGGTTGGCTGTCCACGCCTGTGCTTGTGCGGGGCTCACGCCTTCTTTGAGCCGGCCCATCATGTGCATCCAGAAAAGACCATGCGGATTCAATAGCGATGGCTGCAGCAGAACTTCCTGCTGCATGGTGATCGGCATCCACATGTCCGGCGATTCCTCGTTCAATTCCACGCCGTAAAATTTTGGCGGGGTAACGCCCACGACCGTGAATGCAGTTCCATTTACCGTGATTGTTTTGCCGAGGATGGACGCGTCGCCGTTGAACGTCTGTTGCCAGTAACGGTAATTCAGGACTGCCACTGGATTGCTTCCCGGCGTTGCTGTATCGCTCGGTTGAATAGCACGCCCGATGATCGGTTCGACACCCAATACACTAAAGAAATTCCCGGAGACAAGATGAGCATTGGCCTGGGTCGCCATGCCTCCGGAGCCTGTGCGGATACTGACTTGCGCCGGAAAGCTGGCGAATCCGGTGACATCTTGAAAAGGATCGTGCTGATGCTCGACCTGTTTATAAAAGTCATACGGAAAAATATCCAGCGGCCCGGGGCCGATGCCATCCATTTCGCCGCCACCCGCGGCAATTCCGAATGAAACAAGATGCTGCGGATCGTGCACCGGCAAAGACTTCAGCATCAGGCTATTAATCAGCGTGAAGATGGCCGTGTTTGCGCCGATTCCCAAAGCCAACGAGAGAATGGCAATTGCGGTAAATCCTGGCGACTTCCACAGTTGTCTCGCCGCGTAGCGCAAATTCTGCATGATTGCGTCCATAGTCACCTTTTCAATGTTCGTATCTTTACTTGTTATCTACTTCACTTATTCATATTCGAGTCACTCGTATCGTAATGCGACCATCGGATCGACTTTCGCTGCGCGGCGTGCGGGAATAAAGCACGCCAGCAATACAACCAGCATCATTACTCCTATAGTTGCGGCCAATACTCCAAGCTGAAATGTTCCGACACCGAAGAGCACACTCTTGATCGCGCGTCCCGACGCCCATGAACCCAATACACCCAATGCGACGCCAACAATTAGCAGCCTTGCGCCCAGGCCGAGGAAGTGAGCTAGTACTTGTTGCGGCAGAGCTCCAAGCGCCATACGCACGCCAATTTCACGATGACGTTGTGTTACTACGTAACTGAGCACGCCATAAGTTCCAATCGCGGCCAGCAATAACGCCACGATTGCGAAGATGCCGGTCAGAAGCGCGGGGGAACGCCGCGTGATCAGGCTCTCATCAATGCGAGACTCCATGGAACTCACATCAGTGAGCGGAATGTCAGGGTCCGTTTGCCGGACAACTTTGCGCAACGTATCCGCAAGAAGTTGAGGAGGCAAGCTGGTACGAGCGACGAGAAAGTAGCTGCGATTGAAGGTAAAGATATACGGAAAATAGACCACGCCTACAGTTTGATTTTCAGCAAGGTCCGATTGCTTTACGGCGCCGACGACGCCAACCACTGTGTAGACGTTCGAATCATCCAGCTTTCTGGGAATACTGTAGATCTGTTGTCCAATCGCGTTCCCTTGTGGCCAGTACCGACGAGCAAATATCTCGTCCACCACGCAGGTTCTTTCCGGCCGGTGATTGTCGGCATTCGTAAGATAACGTCCTGCGCGAAGCGGGATTCCCATAGCGGCGAAGTAATCTCCAAAAACGCCGTAGGTGGGATGCAATACTAGCGACTCCCCTGGAGCCGGGTTATAGCCAACCGCAGTAAGCGCATCTCTACCGTGCTCCCCGCTTAGGGGTACGCCGATAGACCCGCCCACAAATGAAACACCGGGTTGGTGGCTGGCATTCTCTACTAACTTGTCAGTAAAACCGAGGAACGATTGCCCGTCATGGTAGCTGTTCCACGGCAGGCTGAATTCTCCGGTCAACACATGATCTACACGGAAGCCCGGAGCAACTGCCATCACATGCTTCAAACTGAGTCCGAGAAGTCCAGCGCCTGAGAGCAGAATAAAAGCCAGTGTGATTTGCGCAACGATGAAGCCGTGACGCAGACGTTGAGCAGATCGATTCGTGGTACCGCTGCGTGATTCGGAGTGCAATGCGGTGGCCAGATGACCGCGCAGATTGAACCAGGCAATGGGTGCAGCCACAACCAACCCGAGGAAAACCGACCCCGATATGGCGAACGCAGCTAAACTTCCGTCAAACGCGATATTTGCGCCCAAAGGCAATTGATCCGCCCCCAATGCTTCTACAAGGCGGATTCCCGCTGCTCCCACCACAAGTCCAAATAATCCACCAATCGCATTCAGCAGGACAGTTTCGGTCGTAACCTGGCGAACTATGTGCCGCCAACTCGCTCCCATGGATTGCCGAATTGCCAGCTCTCTCGCCCGGCCGCTAGCGCGAATAAGAAGCAGGTTTACTAAATTCACAGCACCGATAAGAAGCAGGAAAAGCGCGCCGGCTTGTAGTAAAAGCAAAATGGGTCGCACAGATGCTATGTGATCCGCATGAAGCGGAGCCACGATCGTGCGAAAGCCTGTCGCCGCGACTTCTTTCGCCATGGGAAATTCTGCCGCATGGGCAGCATTATCCGCGTCGATCTGCGACTGCGCCTCAGCAACAGTGAATCCAGGTTTTAGCCGAGCAATTTCGATGATCGTGTTGTAGTGCCGGGCGGCGAGATTGCGCTCTCCATCTTCGGAAGAAAGTGGAAGAAATATTTGGGCTTTGGACGACAGGAACCGAAAGCCCGGTGGCAGAACACCAACAACCTTTCTGGTTAAACCATCGGAACGAATATCCCGCCCCAACACATTGGGATCAGCATTGAAGTGTTCTCGCCAGTACGAATCGGTAAGAATCGCTTCATGGTCAGTCTGGTAAGTCATTTCCGATTCAGTGAACGCTCGGCCCATCGCCATCGGCACTTTGAGTGTAGTAAAAAATTCCGGCGTCACACGACTAATGTCCACGCGTTCTGTCGCTCCACTTTCACCGATCACCGAAGTAGCTGGATTCAGGGCAGAGAGACTCTCGAAAGCGCCAATGTTCCCACGACGTTGAAAGTAACTGTTCAGTGAGGCAAGATCGCGTTCTTTACCTGCCTTGGGGTAAGTGTTGTACAAAATCACTAATTGATCAGAATGAGGAAACGGCAACGGACGCAATAGGATAGAATCCACCACGGCAAAGATTGTTAAATTCGCGCCGATGCAAAGCGCGAGCGTAATCAATGCCGCTGCCGTGAACCCCGGGTTTTTGCGCAATTGCCGAAGCATATAGCGAATGTCATGAAGTATTGCGTTCATATTTTTTATCCTCTTACTCGTATCGCAATGCCACCATGGGATCGACCGTCGTCGCGCGACGTGCGGGGAAATAACAAGCCAACAAAGCGGACGCCAACAGCATGAACGAAACTAAGCTGAATGCAGCAAAGTCCACGGTGCCGACGCCAAATAACACGCTGCGCATCGCGCGCCCCACGAAACAAGCGCCCACCAAACCAACACCCAGTCCGATGAGGACCAACACGACGCCTTCTTTCAAAATTAGCTTGAGTACTTGTTCGCGGTTTGCTCCCAAGGCGATGCGCAGCCCAATTTCGTGGGTCCGTTGCGCAACCATGAACGCCATGACTCCATAAATGCCGATCACGGCCAGCAGAAGTGCCACAACCGCAAACGTCCCATATAAAACGGAGGTGAAGCGGTCCCCGACCAGCGATTCGCGCACGATTTGGTCCATCGTTTTCACTTGCGCCAAGGCTAGATCAGGATCAGAAGAATGCACCGCCGCGGCAATGCTCTTGATCATGGTGTCTGGATTCACCGTAGTGCGAACGGCCATAACGACGCTTGGCCATGGACTTTGATAGAACGGGACGTTTATCTCTGGAAAGCCGTTGTTGCGGATTCCACCATTATGCACATCGCGGTAAACCCCTACGATCTGCCATTCGATCGGCGGCCCAAGTTTTGTAACGCCGGGGATTAATTGCTCGACAAGAATGCGTTGGTTTAAGGGGTTTGTATTTTTCAAATATCGATTGGCAAATGTCTCATTTACTACCGCAACGGGAACGCTGCCGGCGATATCCTGCTCGGTCAAACTTCGCCCCTTAGTCATCTGAATTCCAAAAGTTTCAAAATAGCCCGGAGTGACCATGGAAAAGCCGGCGCCGGGACGAGCAGAAGGGTCGCTTACCGGTTTTCCTGCGATGGTAAAAGGCATCCCGAAATATGCACCTTGCAGCGGCATGCCTTCACCAACTTCAGCTTGGGTTACTCCGGGAAGCGCTTTCGTTTTTTCCAATAGTTGCTGATAGAACGTGATCATCTGCTGGGGCTGAGTAAACTTTTCATCCGGAACATTCAGACTGAATGTAATGAGATGATCCACTCGAAAACCGGGGTCAACCTTTGCGAGGTTCATGAAGCTATGAATTGCGAGACTCGCACCCGCCAGCAGCGTGAGCGCCATGGAAAATTCAAGGATTACAAGCGCGCGGCGCAGATTCTGCTTGTTAGAACTGGAAACCGAGCGGCTTCCTTCTTTTAAAGTTTCATTCAGTTGTAGCCGCGACGCCTGCCAGGCAGGAGCACACCCAAAAAGAACGCCTGCCAGCATAGTCATGATTGAAGTAAACAGCAGAACTGGCACGCTGAGCCGGACGTCCGCCTCAGACGGCAATGTGTATTGCGGCAGGGCCAGCATGAAACTCTTGATCATTACAAAGCCCAAGGCTGTGCCCAGTACTCCGCCGATGAGCGCCAGTGCCAGACTCTCGGTTAGGAATTGGCCAAATATCTGTAGGCGCGATGCGCCCAGAGACGCACGTAGCGCTACTTCCTTCTGACGAGTGGAACCTTTTGCTAAAAGCAGGTTAGCTACATTCACGCACGCGATGAGCAATATGAAACCAACTGCAGCCATTAGCAACCACATGGTCTTGATAATTTCCGGAGGCAAAAAATCGTTGTGCAGCGGTTCGACGCTAATGTCCCAGCCCTTGTTTGACTTGGGATAATCCTGCGCGAGCCGGTGCGCAACTACATTCATATCGGCTTGCGCCTGCGCTACGGTCACCCCCGGCTTTAAACGGCCAAAAACTAACAGCCAATGAAAATCATGATTAATCTGATCTGGCTTGAAGGCGAGCGGAGCAAAGACATCTCCACTCATCCGATCAGGAGCGCCAGGAGGGCGCACACCTACTACCGTGTAAAGCTCATCATCCAGACGCAGTTGGCTGCCAACGATGTTACGATCCGAACCCATGTGCTCCCACATTCGGTGGGTAAGGATGACGACATGGTCTTTTCCCTGTTGCGCTTCGTCCGGTAAAAAATATCGGCCCATCCAAGGCTTTTCCGCGAAAAACTTGTCGTAAAAGCCAGGAGTTGCGCGACCTCCATCGACCATTTCAGGTGGAAATCCTGGTTTGGACAAATTAAAACTCGCGCCCGTCGAGCTCACCAGAGATTGAA